>JAVBSK010000351.1:0-7000 GCA_031556755.1 Bacteroidales bacterium
GAAATTTGTTTTTAGGTTGTGCATCTTGCTTTAATCTATTTGAATTCTGTTCTTTAGCGATTACAAAATACAAATTATTAGGCTTATGCACAACTTTTTATGACACTTTCTTATCCATTTTTAATTCCGCCAACGGGTTATTTAAGTCAAAATCTAATTTTCCCCAATCGGTATAAGGAAAATTGAAAACCAACACATCGTTGCGCTTCACATCTCTAATTCCGCTTAACCGCATGGTTTCTACTTTTCCTCCATCCATAAAATCAAAGTTCTTATAAGTACGCCCGCCCAATACCAATTTATTGACATAAATAAAATCGCCGGGCAGTATGGTCGGTTCCATCGACGGACTGGGTATTTTGAATGAGGAAAAAACAAAGACACGCAGGCATATCGCCAACAAAATAGTGATGACAATAAGTTTGGCAGCATACCAAACGGATTTCAATATGGATTTGATGTATGTTTTCATTGTTTTTTGTTTCAAATAGAGATTAAGAAACTATTGAATCTGAGATTGATGCTTTTTCATGTTCTTTTTTGCTGCTTTACGGATTTGATTCAGGTCAAATAGCCCGCTATTTTCTCAAAATCAAATCCTCAAATCAACTAAAAAATGTCTAAAAAGACCTGATGAAAATTCTTAAACAGTTTCTAAATCAATGTTTGTGTTCGCAATGTACATTCCAGTATTTATGTTCCATGTTGTGGATGTATTCAGAAGTCGCTTCCCAAATTTCATCCGTCAGAATAAATACATTCTGGATCCTCATGTCAGGAGTGACGATGAAGAAATAGGGTTGAGACTGATTCTCTGCGGCAACCGGTAAAGTATCAACATTGAACACACTGAAATAATCCTTGTATGTTTGGGCGAAAGCGTAAAACTGTCGCATGTTTGCATATCCGCTCAGAACCATTATCTTTTGAGGAAAATGGGGTGCGAGTTCTGTCAGTAGCTTTGTCGTCCGGTTTATGCATGCATCGCAATCTGTTTCTTTAAAACGGAAACACAAATACGGTTCCTTTTGTATCAATGTTTTGAATGGAATGTTTCCTATCTCCGTTATGCGTTTTACTTTGACTTCTCCGAAGGGCGTTGATTCGGATCGTTGTTGAAGCATCATTGTTTGCCGCATTACATTTAAGTTCCATTGTGTTTTATCCAATTGTTCTTTTAACTGGATGTTTTCAATGGAAGTTATCCCTTTGTTTTGCGTATTCTTTTTTATGATATACAACAAACCCATATTCAAAACTGTAAGCAATATGATTGTAGTAATTAAAAGTTTATTTTTCACTGTTTTATGCTATTGTTGAAATTTGTATTGACCATTGGCGTTCCGTCATTCGTTATCCCTTCGGCGCTGATCTCTATCTTTCGGCAATGCGCATTGTTGTAAAAGCTGACTTGCGCCCTGCCGTCTTTGTCTGTCGTTACGTTGGGGTTCCAGTAGAGGGTGCGCAGGTGTTCCTCTTTCCCGGGCAAATAGTCCTCCCTTTCCGGCCTTCCGGTATAAAAATCCTTCACGAAGGAATAACCGTCAAAGGAAGAAACCCGGTATGCTTCATTCTTCCGATAAACGGAATAAATTTTGCCTTCATAGGGATAGAAATATCCGGCTATGCAAAGTTCTCCTTTCGGATTCAATTCTTTCTTCCATTCCCTGATCACAATCCTCTCAATTTCTTCCAGTTCGATAAAACAAACTTTATTTCCCCATAAGAATGGTAATCTCGGATCCATCTCCGATATGTATTTCCAGTCTATTTCATTCAGCATATATCGAGCATGAAATCCGAAATTACCCCAGCAACTTAGTCCGCTGGTCGCCACAAGGTTGTCCGGTATTTCCTGTTCTGCCGATTTAAAGATGAAGCCATTGTTTTTTTCCACGAGGTAGTCAAAGGCCAGTGGCGAATACGTCTCGCCAAGATCAACCGCTTTCTCCCTGTCTTTTTCCACATCGTAGATGAGATCTTTCCCCCTGTCTTCACTTACTTCTATCATTCCGATTTCAAAAGCTTTATAAATGCTGTCGGGATGTTCCGCTTCCAACTCGGTCAGTATCCTTTCTTTTTCCGGCTCTATTTCTCCCGGCGCTTTTTCCGGTTCAAGGTATCCGGCCTGTAGTTCACGATGCAGATATTTTCTGGGCGGAGGGCTGAACCAGCGATCTAGGCGGATATTCAGGTTGGCTTTTTTCAGTCCGGGAACGCTCATCAGGAGGTAATATTTACCCTGCAGGTCAAGGTGTATATCCGTTGAAAAATACCCGGAAGCATCCACAGGAGTAGTATCCTCCAGGTATCCGCTGTCTTTCAAGGCCAATTCTACAATGAGCTTGTCTGCTTTTCCCAGCACCTGTCCCTTGATTTTCAAACCCTTTTCCAGGTCATACTTTTGTCTGAAAGGAGTTATTCCTGCCAGTTGTTTCCATTCGTATTTCCTCCAACCCTGTACGAGCATGAGTATATCCAACGCCTGTTGCCTGGAAGCATCCTGTTTTTCAAAATAGTATGTAGGGTTCTCTATAAATCCTTTCAGGTCAGAGGACAGGAGTAGATTTGTCTGGATATTCCCTGTATCAGTTGTCCGGATTGTCGAAGCGGCATCCCTCACCGACAGGGAAAAGCCGGCTGAAGGTACGCCCTGGAAACCAATTTTGATCCGTTCCCTGGCTTGGTATACTGTTTTAGAGGGAATCGCCTGTATGTATGGAATCTCCTCTTTCCCCGGAGGTATAAATACCAGTCGTTCTGCAAAAACTTTTCCTTTCGCATCGAAAAGGGTAATCTGATTGATTCCACCAGGCAGCTTATCCTTCGGGATCCTTAATATGAAGGTGTTCGTATCCGGTTCTAATGCCTGGAAAAATACAGGTTTGCCGTGGCAAAGGACGGACAATCCCAATGTCTCCGGATGTATCTCCGGGCTTTTTCTTATTTCCAGTACGATATTTTTTGCCATCAACGAATTCACTTGCAGCACATAACCAGAGGGAGTGCTTTCCGGGAGATCAAAGGTATAGTTCCTGTCTCTGTAGCGTAGCTGTACTTTGTATCTCTTCCCGTCTGGTAGGATATTGAATATTCCCATCCCGTTGTGGAAAGTGGAAAAATGCCCGGTCTTTTCTCCTTTACTATCCAGTATAAGACCTTGGGCTTCGATTCCCAGTCCGTTTTCATCCGTCAGTTTGAATGCGACCCGTCCGGTCAATCCGTTGACTAAGTATCCTCCTTCCGGATAGAAATCCATGTTGACAGTTTTCCTTTTCTCCGGTTTCTTCCGTTTCAAATCAAGTTTCAGCCTTTTGGCCACTCCCTTGTCATCCATGTCCAATCGGGAGTAATCACCTGCTTTTTCCGGCGGGTTGAATACGGGGAATATCCTGGAGAAGATTTCCTGTTCCCCGAAATTCAGCATCATCTTAGTATACGCTCTGATTTCATAATATCCTGCCAGGTAATCACAATTGAAAGGAGTCAGGTAGAAATCGCCGTGGCATTGTCCGTTTGTTATTTTCAGCTTTTTTGTTTCTAGCAGTATTCCCCTGGAGTTCATCAGTTCGACGTAGAGTATGCCGCTTCCTGTTGTTGACCGGTGATTTCCGGCATTGATTACATAAGCTTTGAACCAGATGTTTTCACCGATGAAATAGCTTGTATTGTCGAAATGCAGGTATACTTTTTCCTGGGGATAGAGGAGGTTGAAGGTTTCGATATGTTTCATGAACCGGTACAAGCTATCAACTGAGGCGTTCTGTTGGGCTGGCAGGCCTGTTTGGGTCATATATATACAGAGCAGGATGAGTAGGCGTTTCATGGTTGATTAAAATTCTTTGAGAGTGAATACTGCGATAATAGGATTGTCAAATTCTGTCATATCATCCAATAGTCGTTTGGGAAGGTACTTGTTCTCTTTTAAATAGGTTCTGAGCATGAAAATATTTTCAACATTCAGAATGCAATAAAACTTGTTTTCATGGAAAAGTTTAGGATTGAAACCCGTTATTTGATCCATATCGTTCCGCATGTATCCGGCATGAATTATTTTCCCGGTTTTTTTTGAGAAAAACACACTGTTGACTTTGCCGTTATACCGGTATTTGAAAAACAGATAATCCAGGTTTTCTTGCATAAAAAAGCTCTCACAAATTCCTTCCCGATCACAAAATTCAGTCACTTTTTCTACCGTAGCGCCAGCCTTTTCCGTTTCCTTCCAATAACGGGAATCAAGTGAGTGTTTTCCGAAATCCAACTTATAGGCAGGAAAGATACTGTCAGCGGTTGCATGATAAATAATATTGCAATGGTCGGGTTTGATGCTGACAACGCCTTCTTCCAACCGGGAAAAATCAGGATTTGAACTGAAAACAACCGATTGGTCAATTCCTTTTTTGAAAAAATTAGCGGATGCGGCGATTTGTCCGTTTGGAGAAGTCAGTACAATATTTGGACTTCTTCCATTTTGTCCGGTACCCCTTTGGTACATGAAATCGGCATAGCATATATATTTATTCGAAATCGGCAATATGCGGGTTGTATGAAAAGGCAGTGACTTTTCCGACAGGTATTTACCTTGAATGTTGTAATACAGTATTTTTTTTAACATACTGCAATGAATCCCTATAGCCTGTAGATCAGAATCGTAATAAAAATCTTTAAGAAAAGCATATTCTCCGGGACCTTGTCCTTGTTTGTGGAGTTGTATTTTCTCTTTTCCATTTATGTCGAACATAAAAACGGAACGGGTGATATACTTATCCATCAGGAAAAAATAATTACCGGAGATACAAAGTTTATCGATGGATCCAATCATAAAATTGCTATCCGAAGGTATCGGAATGTATTCTATATTATTGAAAATTTCGGAATAGTTGATTTCTTTGGCGTTTGAAGGATTTATTTTTATTGATGTGTGCGTTTGGCTTTCATCCTTATCGAAAACATTGTTTCCTTTCTCGCAAAAAGAAAATAAAACAAACAGAACCGGTAGGCAATATAAAAATATTTTCATACTCATATACATATGTTTTTAAGAACATCGGAATCCGTTATGGTATTGAGAGCGGATTTCCGCTCTCAATATGTCCATGTTCAGGGAAGATTTATTATATGAAATTACATCCATCGGAAAGTAGCGGGTCTCCGTTCGGTATTTTTTTGTTGCATTTTGAGCATTTCCAAATCAAACCATCAAGATGAAAATCGTGTTGCCTGAGATCGATTGGAGGATTACCTGGATCTTTTGGATCTTTTGGATCTTTTGGATTGTCTGGGGTTGTCCCCCCGCTTCCTCCGCTCGAACCGCCGCTTCCTGCAGAAATTCTGGCAGAGCATCTTGTACATACCTGGTCGGTACCTTGTGCCGCATAATTATGTCCATATGTATCACAGGGACTGCCGTTCGTGTAACCATCTCCTGTGCCGGTAGCGCCTGCCGTAGGACATGATTCTTCCCCGCCATTACAGAAAGACTCAGGCCTCGGATCGAATTCACAGGATTTTTTTGTGCCGTTTCCATCACTGCATGTAAAACTCTTTAATATTTTGTAATTACCCTCCGAAGCCAAAGCTTCGAGATTCTCCAAGTCGACAGAACTTTCGTTCAAGTCACATCCCAAAGTGATTGTGATGTTGAATATAATGAGAGCTACAATCCCCAAGGTACATGCACTATAGATTATCTTTTTTTTTATTAATTTTTATGTTTAAAAAATTTGTAGTTATTGGGATGGCTGAAATATTCCATCTTCATTTGTATTTTGAAATTCAGTTTAGCCGTCAGGATATAGTTTTTAGCGACGACTGGAACAGTAACTGATGTTCAACATCAGTTCATCAATACCACGACGTGTAGTTTCAACAGGACTTTGGTCTATTGATAAAATCCTGTATTTGTTGTCGTTGTATAAAAAAAAACGAGCAAACCTTATGGTTTTGTTAATTAATTTGTAACCTTGAGCCGCATACCTCCTTTTTTAAAAAGAGTCGAGGATGAAAAAGAACTAAGAATTAAAAGATAAAAGCTAAGAATTGAGGAGACCGGCTAAATCTATACTCAATGTTTGCTTTTGTTCTTATGTACTATTCTTATTCGCCCCTTTTCCCTTTTGTTATTATTTTTGAATAAATCCTTTCGGAGTGTTATTTTTCTTTGATAAAATGAGTGTTATTTCAAAAAGTCTTTTCAAAGGTAGTTTTTAAGTTTGTGACGGAGGGTAGAAAAATCAATCAAAATAAGTAGAAAAATCGTTCATTAATAAGCGAAAAAATCACTGAAGAAGGACGATTTCGATTGTCTCAAAATTTAAAACCTCATCGGTCGATTTTTGGGGTGTTGATTATCAGTAAGATACAAGGGTGAAAAAATAAAAACCTCATAATGAGTTGTTTTTTGCTGTTTTTCTATGTTTTTCGCTGTTAGAAATTTGGAGATGCCGGTTTTTTGATTAAGGAGGGTGGATTGCGGATGTGCCAATGTCAGTTTATAACATTAAAAAACCTATCCCATCTGTATTTCCCCGTAAATATATTTTCTGATTTCCAGATAAAAGCGGCTTTACCCACTATATGGTCTTCCGGCAACAAGCCCCAGTAGCGGGAATCCTTAGAATTTAAACAATAATCTCCCGCCATGAAATAATAGTTTTTCCGGAATACATATTTCTCCAGAATTTCATTACCCAGATAAATCCTGTCACTTTCAACCCTGATGGATTGCCCTGTTTCATATTGAATCAGATTTTTGTATAAATAAATATTCCGGATGTCGGGATACAAAGTATCTCCAAGTGCAGGAACATACAACGGACCAAAATCTTTCATATTCCAGTTGTATCCTTTCTTTTTAGGAAAACAACGAAAAGCTTTGCCTAATTTTGTATCATCCCGTTTGGAAACCCGCATTTGCTGTGAATAAAGCCCTAAAGAATCATTGATATTTGCGACCTTATAAATCCCATTTTTGATATAAAAAGTATCTCCGGGAATAGCT
>JAVBSK010000211.1:0-5579 GCA_031556755.1 Bacteroidales bacterium
AAAAACGCCATGCCTGCTTGTTGAAAAAGGGACTTACCGCCGGATGGTTGTAGATGCTTATCAACTGAAAGGAAATCGATTGGAAAAATTATGGCGTTGGGACGGAGACGAAGAAAATCCGGTAATAAGAAGTCAGGGGTCGCATGCCATTTCCATCTGTGATGTGGATGATGATGGTTGCGATGAAATCATATTGGGTTCGGCGGTGTTGGATGACAATGGAACCTTGCTTTGGAGTGCCGGACTGGGACATCCGGATAAAGTATATGTGTCAGATATCGATCCTTCAAGAGCTGGATTGGAAGTGTTTTTTGCCTGTGAGGTAAAACATGAAGACGGTCAGGGTGTGTCCGTCAGGGATGCCCGGACAGGAGAAGTTGTCTGGAAAATCAGTCGGCCAACCTATCATGTCGGAGATGGAATGATTACGGATCTGGATGCAAGCCGCCCCGGATTGGAGTGTTTTGCTTCCGAGGATTCCAAAGGAGGCTCTTCCGATAAATATATGTTTGATTCCAAAGGAAATCTGTTTGCCGGAAACGATGAAGTTCCTGCTTGCCGGAACTGGATCTGGTGGGATGGAGATAAAATCAGAGAGACGATTGCTTACAGTGGAAACAGGAGATTAGGAGCAAAGTTATCTGTAATTAAATATAAAGGAAATACCCTGACTGCCGGTATAGAGGGTCGGATTGTTTTAACGGCTGATTTGCAAGGTGATTGGCGGGAAGAAATAGTAACCGCCTTGCCTGGAGAGTTACGTATTTATTCGACGACCATTCCTGCGGTTGATAAACGGGTTACTCTCATGAGGAACAATACATACAGGCAAATTATCACTACACATACGATGGGTTATCAGCAATCTCCGGTTCCCTCTTATTATCTGGGAGAATAGGATTGGGAAAATCTTTTTTCCGGATATTTCTGCGGATTTTTTTATTTGTGGAGAAACTTATTTTGAGGCATAGGTATGATATCAAATAAAATTGTATCTTTGCCCCTCCATAATCTGCCCCGTAGTTCAGTGTATAGAACGTCAGATTCCGGTTGAGATAGAGTTATGTATTACGTATATGTCATAAGGAGTATAGCATTTGGTCGTTTTTATACCGGCATGACAGATAATGTGGAGAGATGATTAGGGAACATAATGCAGGTCGGACGAAGTCGACGAAAGGATATGTTCCGTATGAATTAGTTTATTTCGAAGAAGTTGAAAATAGAATAGCCGCAAGAGAGCGAGAAAAATATTTGAAATCAAGTGCAGGAAGACGATTTCTGGAAAAAATAAATATTAAGGCCCCGTAGTTCAGTGTATAGAACGTCAGATTCCGGTTCTGAAGGTCGCAGGTTAGAATCCTGCCGGGGTCACCAATCTTTTAACAACGTAAAATATGAAAATTACAAGTAATAAATTTGTATCCTTGATTTATGATTTAAATGTAGGCGAAGGAGATGAGAGAGAATTGATGGAAAAAGCAACTGCTGAACGTCCGTTATCATTTGTTTACGGAATGGGAATGATGCTTCCTGCTTTCGAAGAAAATATCAAAGGCTTACAGGTCGGAGATAAATTTTCTTTCTCCCTGACTTCTGAAGAGGCTTACGGAGAGTATGAAGAAGATCATATAGTAGAACTTCCTAAGAATATTTTTGAAATAGAAGGAAAATTTGACGACACGAGAATTTTTGTCGATGCCACTGTCCCAATGATGGATCATGCTGGTAATCGTTTGACGGGAACCGTTTCTGAAATCAAGGAAGATATTGTAATCATGGATTTCAATCATCCTTTGGCTGGCGAAATCCTGCATTTTGACGGAGAAATCATAGATGTGCATGAAGCGACGGCAGAGGAACTTGCAGCATTGTCCGGAGGATGTGGATGTGGTTGTGACAGTTGCGAAGATGGTTGCGGGTGCGACGAAGAACCCGGTTCTCAGGGAAACTGTAACTGCGGTTGCAATTGATACAATGTAAATGAACACTTTTGGAAATATCTTCAGATTGACCTCTTTCGGTGAATCTCACGGAGAAGCTATTGGCGGAGTAATCGATGGTTGCCCCGCCGGTGTTTTTTTAGACGTGGAATTCATCCAGTCGGAATTGGATCACCGCAAACCAGGACAGTCCAGTATCACTACCGCTAGGAAAGAAGCGGATCTTGTCGAATTTCTTTCAGGAGTTTTCGACGGTAAAACCACCGGTACTCCCATCGGTTTTATTATTCGTAATACGAGTCAACATAGTTCCGACTACGATAATATGAAAGATGTTTTTCGTCCTTCACATGCTGATGATACTTACCAATCCAAATACGGAATACGTGATCATCGGGGAGGAGGGCGTTCTTCCGCAAGGGAAACTGTAGCTCGCTGTGTGGCTGGAGCCATTGCTAAACTGATGTTAAGAAATCAGGGAATAAGAATTCTGGCATATACTTCCCAGGTAGGAAATGTTAAGCTCGTAAAAACATATAAAGAATTGAATCTGGAACAGATAGAGTCGAATCCCGTTCGTTGCCCGGATGAAGAAACTGCAGGAGAAATGATTGAAATAATCAAGAAGGTGCGGTCGGAAGGTGATACTGTCGGAGGCGTTATTTCTTGCGTTTGCCAAGGTGTTACCATTGGATTGGGAGAGCCTGTTTTCGGTAAATTGCATGCAGCCTTGGGTAATGCTATGTTAAGTATCAATGCGGTGAAAGGTTTTGAGTACGGGATGGGTTTTGATGGAGTTCAATGCAAGGGTTCAGAAGTCAATGATATTTTTTATTCAACTCCAGAAGGTAAAATTGCAACAAGAACTAACTATTCGGGTGGAATTCAGGGTGGAATTTCCAATGGAGAAGATATTTACTTTAGGGTAGCATTCAAGCCGGTGGCTACTCTTTTAATGGAACAGGAGACGGTTGATTCCTCTGGAAAAGAAACCGTTCTGAAAGCCAGGGGAAGACATGACTCTTGTGTTCTTCCTAGAGCCATTCCCGTTGTGGAAGCGATGGCTGCAATTACTATTCTGGATTATTTATTGTTGGCTAACCAGTTAAAAGGAATTTAAAACCCAGATAGAATTGGCAGGCAATATCGGCACGGATATTGTCTTTATTATGCCCGCAATCGAAAATATGCATTTTATCTCAAAATGTGCTGATTTTTGTGCAAAACTGACAATTTATTAAGCTATGACTGACAACTTTTCATCCCAGTTTGAAATTATAATAGGAAATAAAGAATTTAGTAAGGATAAAATAGGTGAAGAATTACCTGTATTGCCTTTGAAAAATATGGTTTTCCTTCCAGGAATACCTACTCCTGTGAATGTCGCCCGTACCAAATCATTGAAAGCTATACAAGAAGCCCAAAAGAAGAAGAGTATGTTGGCTGTTTTTTGTCAGAAAGACGGACGTTTGGATGAACCAATGCAGGAAGATCTTTTTCCGGTGGGGGTTGTCGTTGAAATATTGAATATTCTGGAAGAGAACGAGAGTACGATGACAGTGTTGCTGCATGGAGAAAGACGAATCAGACTGGATGAAATAACGAACTCAGAGCCCTTCTTGAAATGAAAAATTTCTCTGTTGGAAGATCTTTTTCCTGCTAAAAACGATAAAGAATATAAAGCACAACTGAATTCCACCAAAGACCTGACCTTGTTTATTTTGTCCTGTAAATCAACACCGCCTGATTTTGTGTTGGATGCATTGAAAAAATCGAAGGATTTTGTTCATATTGTTAGCCTGGCATTTTCCGGGTTGGATGCTAAGCCTGAAGAAAAACAAGATGTTCTGGCCTGTGACGATGTGAAGGAACGAATGAATAAGTTGCTTACCCTTTTGAATCGGGATGTTCAATTGCTGGAAATAAAAGAATCGATCCGGAATAAAACGAAAGTGGAGATTGATCAACAGCAAAGGGAATATTTTCTTCAACAGGAGATGAAAAATATCCAGGAAGCCCTTGGCGGAAATATTCATGATATAGAAATCAGGGAAATCCGGGATAAAGCTGAAAAAATAAATTTTACGCCACAGGTAAAAGCGATTTTCGAAAAAGAATTGAGAAAATTGGAGCGTCTGCATCCCCAATCTCCCGACTATTCCACGCAAATGGTCTATATTCAGAATATTTTGTCTATTCCCTGGAATGAATATACCAAAGATAACTTTAACCTGAAGAGAGCGAAAAAAGTATTGGATAAAGACCATTTCGGGTTGGAAAAAGTAAAGGAACGTATCATTGAACATTTGGCAGTATTGAAACTGAAAGGAGATATGAAGTCTCCGATTATTTGCTTGTACGGCCCTCCCGGAGTCGGGAAAACTTCGTTGGGAAAATCTGTCGCCGAAGCTTTGAACAGAAAATATGTACGCGTTTCTTTAGGAGGTTTGCACGATGAATCGGAAATCCGTGGACACCGGAGAACTTATATCGGAGCTATGCCCGGACGGATCATCAGTAGTATGCAAAAAGCAGGGTCTTCTAATCCGGTGATTGTGTTGGACGAGGTTGATAAGATTGGTGTTGATTATAAAGGAGATCCAGCCGCCGCACTGTTGGAAGTCTTGGATCCGGAACAAAATTTTGCATTCCATGACAATTACCTGGATATTGACTATGATTTATCCAAAGTTCTGTTTATTGCAACGGCGAATACGCTTAATACTGTTTCTCAACCGTTATTGGACAGAATGGAAATCATAGATGTGAGTGGTTATATCCTGGAAGAGAAAGTAGAAATAGCTCGTCGTCACCTGCTTCCAAAACAACTTGAAAATCACGGAATAGATAAAAATACATTTGATATTCCGAAGAAGACGATGGAAATAATTATCGAATCTTATACCAGGGAATCCGGTGTCAGGGAGTTGGATAAGAAGTTGGCTAAAATCATGCGTAAGATTGCTCGTAAGATAGCAGAGGGTGTTGAACATCCTCAAGCATTGGCTCCGGAAAATTTGTCGGAATATTTGGGTATTGTGGAATATAGTAAGGATAAATATCAAGGCAATGATTATTTCGGAGTAGTTACGGGTTTGGCCTGGACCGCTGTTGGCGGTGAAATCCTATTCGTTGAGACTAGCCTGAGTAAAGGTAAAAGCAATAAACTCACTTTAACCGGTAATCTTGGAGATGTGATGAAAGAGTCCGCAACGTTAGCTTTGGAATACATCAAATCCCATGCGACAGAATTGGGTATCGAAGAAGATGTTTTTGATCAATGGAATGTGCATATTCATGTGCCTGAAGGCGCAATACCGAAAGATGGTCCATCTGCCGGAATAACGATGGCGACCTCGCTGGCCTCTGCTTTCCTGAAGAAAAAAGTGAAAGCGAACCTGGCAATGACGGGGGAAATAACACTTCGAGGTAAGGTGTTACCTGTCGGTGGAATCAAAGAGAAAATACTTGCAGCTAAACGAGCGGATATCAAAGAAATAATTCTATGTAAAGAAAACAAGAAACACATCGATGAAATCAATGGAGTGTACCTGAAAGGTTTGAAATTTCATTACGTAGACGACATCAAAGAGGTTTTTGATATTGCATTAGGATAATTGACAATCAATCGAACTC
>JAVBSK010000183.1:0-8056 GCA_031556755.1 Bacteroidales bacterium
ATAGTTGTATTACATTTTTATATGAACTATTCATTTCATGAAACAAAACCGATAGACAAGGTTTATTATGAGAAAATTGCAGAAATGATAAAAAACAACACAAACCGTTATGCTTATCTGCTTGATGAGAATACGATAAAAGACGGCTCTATAGTGCGAAACGCCAATGTTATTTATGCCAATTGCAATATTGTCCGGTTTACAAACGATTATTATCCTGCGTTTTTAAATTCATTTGAATTGTTGAATTATGCTAACAAAGAGAGAGATCCTTCTTACGTCATATACTCGGTCATTCAAACTCCTTTTTATCAATATGTAGTGAAGAAAAAGAACAATAATATCCACAAAACCGTTTCTGAATATCAGGTTGACTTTATAACAGAAAATAAGGTGCAATTTTTAATTACAGATAAAAACAGCGAGAGCTTAAAACGACTTCCCTTGAAGATCAAGCGAATCGTTGAATCTGAAAAAGAACGTTTCTGGTTTGTAGAACTCCAATAAAAATAAGACAAGAATGATGATACCTTTCAATAAACCTTATGTAAGCGGAAAAGAATTTGATTATTTCAAACAAGCGGTTTCTTTGGGTAAATTATCCGGGAATGGATATTTCACCCGGCAATGTCAAGCTTTCTTCGAGCAAAAGTATGGTTTCAGAAAAAGCTTACTGACAACATCTTGTACGGATGCGTTGGAAATGTGCGCGTTATTAGCCGGAATTCGACCCGGAGATGAAGTGATTGTACCTTCTTATGCTTTTGTTTCGACCGCTTTGGCTTTCGTGAGAGAAGGAGCAAAGATTGTTTTTGCAGATTCTTGCTCTGATCATCCGAATATGGATGCTGATCAAATCGAATCTTTAATTACTCCTGATACCAAAGCGATCGTACTGATTCATTATGCGGGGGTAGCTTGTGACATGGATAAAATCATGGTATTGGCAGAAAAATATGATTTGTTGGTTGTTGAAGATGCCGCTCATGCGATTGATTCTTATTATATCTCTCCGAAAACAGGAGAAAAAAAAGCATTAGGGAGTATCGGTCATTTGGCTGCCTTTTCATTTCACGAAACCAAAAATATTATTTCGGGAGAAGGAGGAATGTTGGTCATCAATGACGAAAAATTTATACATAGAGCTGAGATTTTATGGGAAAAAGGGACTAACCGTACTGAATTTTTCCGCGGAGAATCTAACCAATATGATTGGAAAGACACCGGTTCCTCCTTTCTTCCATCCGAATTGACTGCCGCTTTTTTGTGGGCGCAAATAGAAAGCTTGGAAGATATTCAGAATAAACGAAAAATGATTTGGAATACTTATTACGAAAGATTACAGTTCCTGATGACGCGGGGATGCTGTTCTTTGCCTGTTGTCCATGAGTATGCAACCAATAATGCACATATATTTTCTCTGGTATGTAATTCGCTTGAAGAAAGAAGCGGATTAATAGAACATTTACTAAAAAAAGGGATTCTTTCGGTTTTTCACTATCTGAGTTTACATAAAAGCAGTTTTTACAAGGAAAAACACGATGGAAGGATATTGCCAAACAGCGATAAATTTTCTGATTGTTTGGTGAGGCTTCCCTTATATTATGAACTGAATGAAATCCAGATAAATCAAATAATAGAAGAAGTAAAAGTATCATTCTCTGATAACCGGAACTGATTTTGCGAATATAGAGGTGAATTTTTCTCAGGATTTTGTATTTTTGCAAAATAATCAATATCAAAATTAATAATTCAATGATTTTAAAACCTATGAGAACAAATTTGTTAAGCATATTATTCTGTGCGGTATTTACAATGATTTTTACGGCTTGCGGAGACGATGAAAATACAATTCCTCCTTACGATAAAAGTAAATTGATCGGTGGTTATAAAGGAACCTGTACTATTACAATGGGAGCGATTACATATCTGGAACCTAATTTTGTTGCAGCCATGACTCAAAAAGATGTCAATTCCCTGTATCTGGCTTTGGGTAATGATGCAACTTATAAGACTGTCGGATTGTTCAGTACTTCTGTTGCTTCCAATTTCCGGAAAGTTGACAACAATGCCTGGTTCGATGTAGAAAGTATCAATGTTTCAGAAACCAGTGTGCCTCTTTTTATTTCTGAAAATCTGAAATTATCCTTTGAAATTGATCATATATCACTTAAATTATTTCCTCAGTCTGCAACTTATGTGGAAAGTCTTAAAACACTTAATCTGATTTATAATGGAAGCCTTGAAATCAGCGGAAAAAATCCGAATGAAAAATATAATACATCCATCTCCTACCAATTTATATTGAATCGTACAGCCACTCAATAGCCAGATCATTGCCGCCCCAAAAAGATAAAAGAAAGGGCACCAAGTCTCACAACTGGATGCCCTTAAAGCGCGTATCTATATTATTAATTTCTAAAAGTTGTATGCAAAACCTATGCCAAAAATTTCTTTAAACTGAATTTTAGGCCCACGATCAATCTTTTCTCCGTTGATTAATTCTATATAATGCTCTCTGTCATAATATCTTAATGTGGTATTTAGTGTGGCTGTGAATAACTTATTTATTTTAAAACTCACCAATAAATCCCAGTTAATATCCACATTCCCGAAATCACTGTTATAGGGGGTAAACATGTCCAACTTGGAGATAATATCCACATTTTGCATCACATTTTGTTTCGCTGTAGCTACCAGATAGGCTCCCGGTTCCACTTTGATTTTTTGGTCGATATCCATCCCAAAAGCTCCCTGATGAGATAATGTGTCGTCGAGTACAAATGTTGTCCGGGCAGTTATGGGCGAAATGAAAAGAGAATAGTGTTCATTCGGCTTGTAGTTGAACCCGAGGGCGGCATTGAAATAAGCGGGAGCCATGAACGTTGAAATATAATCTACCGTATTGGGATAATTATATCCTTTGGCAAACTGGGAATTGAAGTCGATCATGAATGCATAATGCCAATGTTTATTGATTTTGTATCCCAGCTTAGAAGAAAGTGAGATCTTGTCTGCATTTTTTCTCCATCTGTTTTCATCAGAATAAATCAACCCGTAGTTCAAAACGAGATCATTGTCCAAAGACCATTTCTCTTTTGTATAATCCAAAGAGCCGTTGAGATAGAAATTTCCGGAAATGGTGTTTTCTCCTCCCGCAGACCAATTGACCAGTGCGGCTTGTCCGAAATTGATACCTGTTATACCGTCCAGTTTCCAACCTGAAGCCGTATCTTTAGGTGTGATGTTTTGCAGTTTTCCTGCGGCATCTTTTGCTGTTACCTCCAGGTGCTGCACTTGGGCGTAAAGCTGTTGGAAATAAAATCCGAAAGCAAGACAAAAAATCAAAAGTAATACTTTCCTGACCATAAAATATAATTTACTTGGTTAGACATTGAATCTGAAGTGCATGATGTCTCCATCCTGTACGACATATTCTTTCCCCTCAATATTCATTTTTCCGGCTTCTTTGCAGGCGTTTTCAGAACCGAGTTTGACATAATCTTCATATTTGATGACCTCGGCGCGTATAAACCCTTTTTCAAAGTCGGTGTGAATAACTCCTGCGCATTGGGGCGCTTTGCTCCCTTTCAGGTAAGTCCATGCACGAACTTCCTGTACTCCGGCGGTAAAATATGTTTCCAGGTTCAGCAGTTTATAAGCCGCTTTGATGAGTCTGGCCACTCCGGATTCCGTCAATCCGATTTCTGAGAGAAACATTTCACGTTCTTCGAATGTTTCGAATTCTGCAATCTCGGATTCTATTTTTGCTGCGACTATCAATAAATCAGCTCCTTCCTCCCTGATTGCTTCTTTTACCATTTCTACATATTTATTGCCTTTGATAGCGGAAGCCTCGTCTACGTTACAAACATAGAGTACCGGTTTAGCTGTCAATAAATAAAGTTCACGGGCGACTTTTTCGTCTTCTTTATTGTCAAATCTGACCGTACGGGCGGATTTTCCCTGCTCTAAAGCTTCTTTGTATCTGACAAGGACATCATAAATCAATTTCGCATTTTTATCCCCTCCTGTTTGAGCTTGTTTCTGCACTTTGGAGATTCGGGATTCTACTGTTTCCAGGTCTTTTAATTGCAACTCAAAATCAATGATTTCCTTGTCTCGTACCGGATTGACGGAACTGTCGACATGAGTTACATTCTCGTCATCAAAGCACCTGAGTACGTGTAGAATGGCATCGGTTTCCCGGATATTGGCGAGGAATTTATTTCCAAGTCCTTCTCCTTTACTAGCGCCTTTCACCAAGCCCGCTATATCTACGATTTCGACAGTGGTAGGAAGTATCCGCTGTGGATTAACCAATTCAGCCAGTTTATTCAGTCGCTCATCCGGAACGGTTATGACTCCGACAGTAGGTTCTATTGTACAAAAAGGGAAATTAGCTGCTTGCGCCTTTGCATTGGAAAGGCAATTGAAAAGGGTTGATTTACCGACGTTGGGTAAACCAACGATTCCACATTGTAATGCCATTTACGTGATAAAATTAGATAATGAATAATCAGAAACGGATATGACGTTTCCGTAATAGCCTGCAAAGATATTAAACCTATCTGATCTTTCATACCTGAGCAGTTGAAAATTGAAAAATAAGCTATGCAGAACAAAATATAACCGAACAAATTGAATAAAAGATTGTGTAGAACTAGAATTTTATGTACGTTTGCAGGTCGGTTTTGTATAAATTTGATATATATGAATTCATCCCAGAGACCCAATTTTTTTAACTCAATCCCTCCCGTAACACGTAATATAATTATTATTAATATCATTGCGTGGTTTGCTACGATTGTCTTTCTCCGCATCAATATCGATTTGAATTATTTGCTGGGGTTGCATTATTTTGGAGCCGAAAATTTCAGGTTTTATCAAATGCTTACTTATATGTTTTTACATGATACGAGTTCGCTGTCTCATCTTTTCTTTAATATGTTTGCCGTTTTTATGTTCGGGAGATCTATTGAGATGACCTGGGGTTCCAAACGATACCTGATGTATTACCTGATTACCGGAATAGGGGCGGGATTGGTTCAGGAACTTATCTGGTTTATTAATCTATCGGATCTGATCGGTTCCGGATATGAGTCGGTATCTTACAATGGAGCGACTATCCCTGTCGCTAGTTTTATCAATGAATTCGTGACCATCGGAGCTTCCGGCGCTGTGTTCGGCATATTGCTTGCCTTTGGGGCTTTATATCCGAATGCTGAACTTTTTATCATGTTTATCCCGATACCGGTCAAAGCAAAATATTTTGTTGTCGTTTATGGTTTGATAGAATTGTTCCTGGGTATACGAAATTCCGGAGGAGATAATGTCGCTCACTTTGCTCACCTTGGAGGAATGCTTTTCGGGCTTATTATGGTTTTATATTGGAAACAAAAAGACAAAAAGAATGTCAACCATTTTTTCTAAAATAGAACGTTTTTTCAAACATAAATCCATCCTTTCAAATTTGATTGCTATCAATGTGATCGTATTTGTTTTGATCAAGTTGTTTATTGTTGTTGCAACTTTGTTTAACCTGGATGGTGGAATTGTGTTGGATTTCCTGAAATTACCAGCTGAATTTTCCCAAGTTATCAGAGTTCCCTGGACATTGATTACTTACATGTTCACACATCGTGATTTCCTGCATATTCTTTTTAATATGTTATGGCTGTATTGGTTTGGTCAGATTTTCCTGTTGTTTTTCAATCCAAGGCAAATGAACGGCTTGTATTTATTGGGAGGTCTGTCTGGTGCTTTGTTTTTCATATTGTCGTATAATTTATTTCCCTATTTTGAGAATAAAATTTCCAATAGTTATTTGATCGGAGCCTCGGCGTCTGTTATGGCGATTGTATTCGGTGTTTCATTTTTCAGGAAAGACTTCGAAGTCAACTTATTTCTTCTCGGGCGGATTAAAATCATTTATCTGGCGATTATTTGTTTGGTATTGGATTTATTGTCTGTTACTTCCGGAAATTCCGGAGGTCATCTGGCGCATATCGGAGGGGCGTTGTGCGGTATTTGCTACGCCTATTTTTATGCAAAAGGAAAAGATATAACAGCTCCTTTCAATATCTTCCTGGACTCCTTTTTCAATTTGTTTAAGAAGAAACACAAAATGAAAATTACATATCAGAAAGATGTCAATTATAAAACATCTGACAAGCAAAAGGACTACGATTATAATGCAAATAAGAACCGGGTCAATGAAGAAATAGACAGTATTCTGGAAAAAATAAAAAAATCAGGATATTCCAGTTTGTCTGCCGAGGAGAAGAAAAAACTATTTGATGCAAGTAACAGGAAGTAAAAGCAGATACGGGTTAATGTTATGAAACTTAAACAGGTTAAAAATATTTTTCTTTCGACGGTCTTCATTATCAATCTAGTCGCTATGCTGCTTCTGGTTTTGTCTGCTTTTTCAGATAGAATCTCCCCGGAGAAATCTGTAATTTTCTCGTATTTGGGTATCCTTTTCCCGTTTATCCTTTTTGTTAACATTCTTTTCCCTATCTGGTGGATATTGACGGGACAATGGAAATGTCTTCTGGTTTGCATGTCTATTTTTATTATTTGTTCCGGTCAGATATTTACCTATTTTCCATTTAATCCATCAACGAAGAATATTCCTGACGATTGTATCAAGGTATTAACTTACAATGTAATGAGATTTAATCAGTATAAAAAACATACGGATAAGAAGCCCAATGAAATCATTCAATATATATTAAAACAGGATGCGGATATTGTTTGCTTGCAGGAATATGGTTCTGTGAACGGAGATTATTTGATTTCAGATAAGGATATCGAGAGAATTTTTGGAAAGAAGTATGCTTACAGGAAAATATATTATTTATACAGAAGTGAATCCAGTCGTCATGGTGCAAACGGAGGGCTTGCTATTTTCTCGAAATTTCCTATCAGGAACTTTCGTAAAATTTCTTTCGAAAGCGAATATAACGGTTCTTGTGTAGCTGAATTGGAAATCAAAGGAAGGAAAGTTCTTCTTGTAAATAATCATTTGGAATCCAATCGGTTGTCTTTAGAAGACAGGGGAGAATATATCACCCTTGTGGATAAAATAAAGGATTTGGATTCGAGAAAAGTGGAAGAAATCGGACTGAAAATGGTGGAAAAACTCAGTCCGGCATATAAAATCAGGGCTAAGCAGTCGCAAGAGATTGCAAAAATCATAAAAGAAACTGACATCCCTTATGTCATTGTTTGCGGGGATTTTAATGATACCCCGATTTCGTATACTTATAGAACCATCAAGAATGGTTTGGTAGATTCCTTTGCGGAAACCGGATTCGGACCCGGAATCAGCTACAATCAAAACCGGTTCTGGTTCAGGATAGATTTTATTATGCACAGTAAGAATCTCAAGGCCTATAATTGTTTGGTTGATCGTATCAAATACTCCGATCATTATCCTGTCCGGACTTATCTGGATTTTGAAGATTGATGATTCTGATAATCAACAAAAATATATTTTATGAGAAGATCAGACCAAGGGAATGATGTTGTATCCGAGCAGTTTGGTTAATTTAACTATATAGATCCAAGAGATTACTTTCCTATGATGAGTTTTCACTCAAGAGGTATCGTGAATATGGAGAAATAATACTTAGAGTCTTCGAATCTTCGTGGCAAAAGAAACAACCGCTAAGACTCGAAGAAGAATCTTCTCCATAAAAAAATGCGATTCTCACGAACCGCATTCCCTTTACACTATTAACATTTTACACATATTTTGAATTTGAACTCTTTCTTGATTAATTAAAGTATTGTTACTAAACTTCCCATAACATGAGAGAAAACCACGTAAGCGAAAATCAAAGACATGAAACCGAATACTTTTACTTTACCCCAGTTGATGGATAATGTTTTTGTTTCAGCTGTTTGTGCAACTTGTTTGGGTCTTGCGATGAAAAGGATAGCTCCTAATGCTAATAAAGCAGAACCCATGATTAAGAAGAAGATGCTGATTGAAGATCTTGTATCTACTTGTTGGAAGCGAGCGTAGAATGAAAGTACAGCCATAGCG
>JAVBSK010000037.1:0-5194 GCA_031556755.1 Bacteroidales bacterium
AGCTATCAATGCCGTCAGAAACCTGTCAGTCAGTATCAATATTCCTCAAAAGTTACACGAAATCGGTATTCAGGAATCCGATCTGGAAGCGCTGTCCCATGCTGCATTCAATGATGTGTGTACAGGAGGAAACCCAAGACAAACATCTTCGGCGGATATTCTCGAAATCTATAAGAAAGCTTTCTGATTCTTCTGATCATACAAAGGAGGATTTTTCGTAATAAAATGCGGAGAATCCTCTTTTTTTGTGGCTTATGCCAGTTGAAACAGACACATTGATATCCGACGCTATTGGATCAAGTCGTAATTACAAATTCACAGTTTTCCTAATCCCATCACAACCAGAATCATACGATAGAAAAAAATCAGATTAAAATTTTTAAATTTATTGGAAATATCACAAAATATAGTATTTTTGCACTTGTTCTGTTTGATTTGCCTATGGCATAAAACACATTACATACTTTAGAGTTAAAAATATTGAGAAAAGCGTCTTAGCTTTTATTCTTGTTTTCTGAAATCTCGACAATTTCAACGTACGACTAAGAGTAAAGCGATGATGCTCATGCTAAACGGCGTGGGCTTTATTCGTTTTATTTGGTCGTCAAGGTTTGTCGAGAACCTCAGAAAACAAATAATTGGAGTTTTGACCACGCTTAATAGCGTGGACAAAGCTCCATTTTTTTATCCTCTATTGTAACAATTAACACGTCAAATAAGATTCGAAATTTCACCTGACAAAATAGATTTATCAATTAAAAAACAAAAAACATGAGAAAAACGACTTTTTTCAGAATTGCTATCGCAGCAACATCTTTAGTAATGCTAATCACCAGTTGTGGAAGCAGTAAGCAGGGGAACAGCGTCTCGGTTACTGACAAGAAAGAAATGTCTAAACAACTGAATATTCCGGCAGAAGTTGAAGTTACATTCCCTTGCTCTGGTAATGATTCAAACGAAGAATTCCTGATAGTAAACGCTACCGGAAAAAGCAAAGACCGTACTATGGCCAAAGACCGTGCTTATCAGAATGCATTGGCGAACCTTGCGTCCAAATTATCCGGAGTGATGTCTATGGAAAACATGAAAGTAGGAGTTTCCACAAATGCTGATGGAGAAGAATTTCATGACAAGATGGTAGCCATATCAAAACTCATAGCTAAATCTAATATATCAGGATATCGTACTTCTTGCGAAAAATACACAATGAGTCCACAAGACGGAGCATACAACTGCTATGTAACCATTGAGTTTGGCAAACAAAAAGTAGTAAAACAATTGTATGAAGCTTTGAATAATGACAAACTACTGAAGGCAGACTACGATTTCGACCGCTACATGAAAACTTTTGAAAAAGACTTGGAAGAATATGAAAATAAGAATAAATAATTATCTCTTAATCATATTACTGATATTCTTCAATTCTTTCTTGACTGTGTCTCAAACAAATATACCGATTTGGATTGATAGTAATTTTCGAAATATGCAGTATCCCAAAGAAGATTATTACAGTGGCTTTGCTGAGATAACGGTTAAACAGGGTGAAGAACAAGAAAAAACAATAAACAGAGCAAAACAAGTGGCGGTAGGAGAATTATCCGAACAAATACGCATGATCGTAAACAGCAATAAGACTTCAATTGATATGAGTATTGGCGGAAGTGATATTGAAGAACGAATCCGTTCAACATTTTCATCAATAGTGAATACAAGCTCTCAAACTGACATTATTGGCTGTAAGGTTGATACTTATTATGATATAAAAAATAAAATAGCCTATGCTTTTACTTATGCAAATAAACCTGAATTAGCTGACTTCTATAAAAAACAAATAAATATGGATTTAGACAAAGTCGAAATATCCATTAGTATATCAGAACAATTGGTAATGGCGGGTAAAAAATTAAGCGCATATCATAAAATTAAAGAAGCTAAGCAAATATTATTGGGCATCGACATTTACCGCAACTTACTTGTAGCTGTGAATTCTGAATCAGATGAAATCGGATTACAAATCGAACGAGGAAGAAAATTATCACACTTGACAGAACAATTACTGATAAATTTAGAACAAAGCACTTTCATATATGTAAATTGCTATCATGAATACAAAGATTACGAAAAAGACAACTTCAATAATACCTCCCATATCCTTTACGGCATTATAGCACAAGCTCTTAGTGAAAATGAATGCAACGTAACAGATAATAAAGAAGAAGCCGACTATGAATTAAACCTTATCACTTCAACGACTCTACGTAGTGATGGAAAGGAAAAATATGGAATTCTATCATATTACGCCAATGTAAAAGGAACACTATACAATCGATTGACAAAAAAGAAAACCGTAGAGTTCACAATTTTCAACGATCCTGACACATATGCCACCGGTAGATCGCATGAAGATGCAGCAACCAAAGCATTTAGGTTACCTAAACTAAAAGACAAAATGCTTGAAAAGATCTTACCCAAAATAACTGAATAAATAATCATTAATCAACTAAATATAATTAAAATGAAAATTATTATTACAAGTATTATTACCTTATTATTGAGTTTAACAGCAATCGCACAAGACCGAAAAGTTGCAGTATTTGACCCTGCTGGAAGTGTTGAAGGCCCTATTAAAGAAATTGTCCGTGAAGAAATCAGTTCAATTATTGTAAATTCAGGCGGATACACGGTGTTGGAACGACAACTGATTGACAAAGTGCTCGAAGAAAACAAATTTCAATCAGGCGGCTTAGTTGACGACTCTCAAATCAGCGAAATAGGTAGACGTATGGGAGCTAACTTGGTATTTGTATCCAGCATTACCGCTTTAGGAGGTAGTAATTATTACATTTCATGTAAAATGATAGACGTACAAACAGCTCGTATCGAAAAACAAAGAACAGGACAAACCCAAAGAGGGTCAAACGATTTGATAAATGTTGTTCAAAAAATGGTAAAAGATATGTTTACCAATGTATCAAATACCTCTGAAGTGTTTCAACAAACAAAGCCTATCATAGAGAAAAACCCTATACCTGTATCTGATTTCCTTGTTGCAGACGGATGCGATATTTTCAGAAATGGCAAAAAATTAAATAAAATTGAAGTACAAAGTATTCTGGCCAATACGGATGCCTTAAGATTATATGATAAAGGAATATCGAAATATAGAAAGGGAAGGAATTGCACTACGATAGGATTGTGTTCGATATTAGGAGGAGTTGCACTCTGTGTAACAGGTAATGAGATTTCTGACGATTATGTTTTAGTAGCAGGTGGTTTACTCACTACTGCAGGTCTGGTTCTAGAAATAACAGGAATAATAATAAAGATAAATGCTAAAAGCTATATTAAAAAATCTATTAGCGCATATAATAATGAAAAAAATACTTCAATCATGGAATTGAAGATGGGCTTTACAGGAAATGGAGTGGGTTTGGCGCTTTGTTTTTAGCAAATACAAGAATAACTTTTTTCACCTGACAAAATAGATTTATCAATTAAAAAACAAAAGGAACATGAAAACAACGATTTTTTTCAGAATTGCTATCGCAGCAACATCTTTAGTAATGCTAATCACCAGTTGTGGAAGTAGTAAGCAAACTACAGCGAATACTCCGAGACGGGTAGCGATACAAACCCCGTGTGTTGGAGAAGGAATAGATAAACCCGGAGAATATATGGCAGGATTGGGTATCAGTTCTCCAAATATGAATGAAAGGGATGCCCTGCTTGAAGCCAACAGAGTCGCAATCGCGGATATTACAACCCGTTACATTGGAGTAATTAAAAATGGTGTAGAATCTTACCTGAAAGATACAACTGTGCCATCCAATAAGAAGGCCTCTGAAAATAAATTAGAAGGTATTGCAACTGCGGCCGGCTCAAAAGCCATCAACGAATATGCTAACAGGGTTTGTTTCCAGACTATGGAACTGACAGATGCTGGCACATTTGTGGCTTATACTGCGGTACATGTGCCCACTGCCAAAGTTAACAAGGAAATAGCCAGTGCTCTTGAAGTTGCCAAAGTAGATTACGATGCTCAAAAATTTCAAAAATGGCTACAACAGGAACTTGATGCTCAAGCTGCCTCGCAAAACACAAACCAATGATTCGTTCAGATATGAAAAAACGGTTTGTAGTATTTATAACACTTATTGGATTATCCGGTATTGCAATAGCACAAACCGATGCTCCTGAATGGTATCGAAATAAACCCGCATCATTGCTATCAAATGTAATACTCAGTACCGGTGCCGGACATACAGAACAAGAGGCTTTTAGAAACGCTCTCGCTGATGCCATCGGTTCCAGTACCGGTATTCAGGTACCTTCACAATCTCTTTCCGACTTTAACAGCGGAGTAGAAATTACTTTGCCAGGTATAAACAAAAAAGTGAAACGCATGAGAGTAGAGTCCTTATCCGGAATGGTATATATGCTTATCGGGATACAAAACAATGTAACCTTGCCCCCCGATTTTGACAAACAAATACTTGATGAACATTACAATTTTGATGGTCGCGCCTTTGTGCCGGGATTAGCACAGCTGCACAAAGGAAGCAAAACCAAAGGTATTCTGTTTATTACAGGAGAAGCAGCCTTGATATGCGGCATAGTAGCTTTCGACGGACTTCGGGCTTCTTATCAGTCAAAAATCAATAGTACACATAACGTAAGCGAAAAGCAAGCATATATCAATGATGCAGACAATGCTCAAAACATTCGCAACGGACTCATTGCGGGTGCTGCCATTTTGTATGTATGGAATGTTATTGACGGCATTGCGGCCAAAGGAGATTTACATCTCCGGTTGGTTAGTAATTCAAATATTAAAATAGCTCCTTGTGTCATTTATAATGGGGGAGGTATGTCCCTGGCTATTAATTTTTAAAATTTACAAAAACAGAACATCATGAAAAAAATAGCGCTTTTATTAAGTTGCGCACTTCTATTAGGAGTATGTAGCAGTTGTAGCAAAGAAGAATACAACCTGTATGCCACGCTTTATGGTATAATCACCGATCACGAAACAGGAGAACCAATCGCCAATGCAAGCGTAGTGCTGAGTCCGGGAGGAAAAACAAAAATTACCGGAACAGACGGACGTTATGAATTTTTAGACTTAGATGCGGTACAATACACCATTACAGTACAAAAAGCAACTTATCAGACTAATAGAAAAACGGTTACTGCT
>JAVBSK010000142.1:0-9370 GCA_031556755.1 Bacteroidales bacterium
GGTTGTGCATCTTGCTTTAATCTATTTGAATTCTGTTCTTTAGCGATTACAAAATACAAATTATTAGGCTTATGCACAACTTTTTATGACACTTTCTTATCCATTTTTAATTCCGCCAACGGGTATTCTTATAGTAACTTATGTACAAATGTAAATATACTTCGTAAACTATAAAGACCTTTTGATCCCAATATCATTTCAGTAAATCTGATCAATAAATTTTAATAGTGTCGTTACAATCTTTGTGACCCAATCGCGGACGAATGGAGGAAGAAAGAGATAAACAGGGAGATTAAATCGTCAACTAAACTTGCAGCTTTTCAGGTAAGCCATTACTTTCTCCGAAACAACCACTTCGTATGTTTTTCCTTCAGGGGTACGAAAAATACAAGCAGTATTTTTCAGATCCAATTTATAAATGTAGTTTTTGTTTATGATGCAACTTTTTCCCGCCCGGATAAAAATATTCGGATCCAGTTTTTTCTCTATTTCGCACAAGCGTTCGAATACCAATTCGTCCTTACCGTGAAGCAAAATCATTTCACTGTAGTTTCCATCAGCTTTACAACAGATAATATCCTCCGGACGGACAATTAATAAAGAATTGAATGTCCGAAAAGAATAGTTTTGTTTATCGTTTTGTAAAGCCGCTTGCAGGATACTTTGTCGGATTTTATCAATAGCGACAGCTAATTCTTCGATATCTATCGGTTTGAGCAAATAATCCGAAGCAGAAAGTCTAATGGCTTTCATTAAATATTCTTTATCGGAAAAAGCAGTGGTGAAAATGACTTTCGGTTGTTTGAAGTCTGTTATTTTTTGTATTTGTTCCAATAGCTGCAATCCGCTTTTATCCTGCAAATGAATATCTAAAAAAACGATATCAGGTTTTCCCCTGAGGATTTCGATCAGTCCTGTATCATAATCTTCACAAGACGCCAACAATTGAATATCGGGATGATATTCTTTCAATTTATTCATTAACGAAAGGCGAGGCAATTCTTCGTCTTCGATAATAACCGCAGTGATGTAATTTATTTTTTGCATAAATCATTCCGATGTTAAAGCAGACTCCTATATATATTGATATTTGTATGGTACAAATAATTTGAATATTGTTCCCCTGGGATTTTTTTCTTCGTCTTTGAGATCAATGATTTCCTGAACTATATTTTCTTTGTTGAGTTGATTATACATTTCAATTTGTCGAAGTAATATCTTTAATCCTTCACCGGTTCCGGATGTATTACGGCGAGCGGCCTCTTCACGACCGATTCCGTTGTCTTCGACTGATATAATCACTCCGTTCAACGCATTCACAGCGCAAATATTCAATAATCCTACTGTTTTATTGTGACGTAATCCGTGTTTGATTGCATTTTCACAATAAGTATGCAGCACCATATTGGGAATACAAATTGTCTGATCTATTTTTTCGTCGATATTGATGGCGTAATACAGTTTGTTCCGGAAACGCATTTTTTCCAGGTTAAGATACAGTTTCACATATTCCAATTCATCCTCCAATGAACGGCAAGCTTTGTCGACTTCCCGCAATGTCAGGTTACTGAATTTGGCATAAACTGACAAGAACTTATTGGTTTCTTCTTTCGAATAATTCATCACATAATATTCTATTCCCGCCAACACATTGGAATTGAAGTGAGGAATTGATTTCAACCGGATAGATTCCACCCTCAATTCGTTCAGTTGAATTTCGCGTTTCAAGGATTCGGTCTGTTTAGAAACTTTTTTCCTGTAATAGCTGTAAAATATATAACTGAATATAGACAAAACCAATAAAGTACAAATTGTAACGAACCACCAGGTTTGCCAGAATGCAGGTTTTATTTCTACGACCAAGCTAATTATATCGCTTTCAGACAGAGGATCTCCAGCATCAGCTTTCAGTTGTAACAGGTATGTTCCGGGAGAAAGATTATTGAAAAATATATGTTTATCCGGTTGAGGTTCCGACCAGTCCTCCTGAAATCCTTGCAACCGGAAACTGTAACGAACATTTTCGGCAGCGGAATAACACAAACCGATGTATTCGATTTTCAGATTCCTGGCAGTATGATTCAGTAAGACACGTTCGTGTTGTATTTGTACCTTTTTCCAGTTGATATTATCCGGAGAATGTTGAACGGAAAGAATATGTAACCGGGGCTGTAGTCTACGGGTTGACAAATCTTCCGGATTGAAAGAAACTATATTTTCCAGCGTGGGTATCCAAACGTTTCCCGAACTGTCTTCAGTCATAGGAGTTTTCATAGGTTCTATACTTGTAAAACCATTATATCTGTTATAGAAAGACGTATTTCCGTTTTCAGGGTTGATGATATAAACACCTTTCAGTGTCGCAACAATCAAGCGGTTATCTTTTATAAAAAGCAAACTGCGGATAAGCGTGTTATCAAATGTCCGAAAAAGTTCGGCGGAATCACCTTTCGCCCGGTACAAACGGTTCTCACAGGCGAACATGATATTTCCGTTGCGGTCAGAAGTAATGACAGAGCAAAGTTTGATGCTGTCCGTAAATATTGTTTTGATATTTTCGTCATCGACAATGGTAATACCTTTGGGACCTCCTATCCATAATCTTTGTTTATTATCCGTTTCTATACAATAATAAAAAGGCTGCTTCAATCCGGATTCATTGTATGTCCGGATTATTTTTCCCGAAGAATCGCAGACAAGTATTTGTCTCGAACTTCCGGCAACCAACTTCCCATTGAACATTTTCTTTACAAACTTATAATTATCGAACGGCAAATTCAACCGATTGCATTTGTAATCTTTACAACACAAAATATCTCCACCTCCGGTAAAATATAGTTCGTCATCGAACCGGCAGCTTCCCGGATTAAAAAAGTATTCGTAATCCCGATTTGGCGGATATGCGATTTCTCTGCAAGTTCCGTCAGTATTTACGCACAAAAGTTTTCCTGTCAATGTACCGAAATAAGTATTTCCCGAACGATCGGAAACAACCGTTCTTACAATATCTTCCCTGACATTTAATCGATTGGTTTTAAAATCCAATCCAAAAAAATTATAAAGACCATCATAAGTTGCCGCCCACAGGTTTCCTTCCGGATCGATTATTAAATCACGAATGGAATTTATTCCCGAAAAAATTTTTTCCAACCGGTCGTTCCGGTACCTGTAAATGGTATTTTTGTCCTTGACGATTAATCCTTTCTCAGAAACAACGGCCCAGGCGCCAGACAAGAAATCTGTAAACGGATAATTTAGTTCCTGTCTGAAATTATTTTCGGAAAAAGTATATATTCCTCCGGCTCCGATTGCATATAAACCGGCATTATCCGGGATGAAACAATCGACATCAATCCCTTTGTAAAAACCGGATTTCACACCGTTTTCTTTAATGACATAAACGCCTCTTTCCGTAGGAATAAAGAAGCGTTGTTGCTGTCTGTCCCAATATGGTTTCCGGAATTCACCGATTTCATTCAGGCATTCATGAGTGAAGATTTTAACCAATCCCGTATCAGAAACCTGGCATACTATTTTTTCATTTCCCTGTTTATTTTCGTAAATCCCACACCCAAATGGAAGCGAACGTGAATTGAATCCATTCAGATACCAGTCTCCGGGAAAGGAAATAACATCGACGGAATCACTCCCGGTCTTTAATTGATAACGTTTCCTGAAACCTAATGCACTGAAATTGCCTTTGTCGTCATTATACATCCGGATAATGTTTTCTTCACGTCCGGACAAGAATGTTTGAAACCGGAAACCGTCGTAACGGGCAAAGCCGGATAGCGTTCCAATCCATACAAAACCTTTGGAATCTGTGTAAAGGCATTCAGTCAACATTTGAGGTAAACCATCTTGCGTAGTATACCGGCGATAAGCGTATCCGGATGAAAACCATTCGTTTTTGGCCCTCATATCCATCCATATGACGAATAAAAGCGCCAATAATACTATTTGCCGGTAATTTTTCATGGTTGTACAAAGTTATCAAAATAAGTTGACAATTTACAAGTAAACAAATTCTAACTTCTTTATTTCTTAACTCTTAGTTTTTAGCTTAAAAGCCTTCGAGTTTTCATTCATTTTTTCAAAATCTTTTCCGATTTTCCGGAAACACTCAAGAAATAGATGCCATTAGACAGCGGAGAAATATTGATTTTTATTCCGCCGTTGTCTTCCAAAACTGTTACTGAAACAGATTGCCCTGTTAGATCGAACAATTTTACTTCATTGGGTTTACATTGTACGCCTTGTACAAAAATATAATCAGTTGCGGGATTGGGATAAACCGATATTTTTTCTTTTTCCGTCTCTTTCAGACCCGTAGCGCCTGTTGTAACGAAAAATCCGGGAACTTCCGCTATCACTTCGTTTCCTGAAGTATAAGATGTAAGTGCGTAATAATATTGCGTATTTTCGATCAAATCACTGATAACAGCCGAAAGTTTGTCTTCGCCGGTCGATCTCAACATGATATTACCCTGTGCATCGTATCTTTGTTCGAAAAGAAGTTCCGTGAGCTTGTTGTCGGAATATACTTTCAGGATGTAACTGTCGGCTCCGGCTTCTTTGCTCCAACTGATGGTTGCCGAACTAACCGAAGGTTCCACATTGATGGTGAATAAACGTAATAACGGATAGCGATTGTCTGCCAGACTCCAGACTTGCGGATCCCAAACACCTGTTTGATATGTTTTATCGTCTTTGCTTAATACGGCTTCCGTCCAATTGCCGGGATTAGTAAAGAATACCGCTGTTTTGAAATTATCAGGATTGGAATATGTTCCGACTGTTTTTCCCTGCAAAGTATGGTAAGACGTTTTGACGTTATCGTTGTCAACGATGTAATCCGCGATTCCTTTAGTAATGACATTTCCGGTAGGTTTGGAAGAAATTTCACAGGTAGAAAAATTATTGTAACCGGTTTGCATATAAAATCCGCACAGTCCGTTGACATAGTTATCTTTCACTCCCGATTTTTCCACATTGATTTTTCCGGAAGCATAGCAATTCAACGCAAAGGACAGTCTGTCGCCTGTTAGTCCTCCCAATCGATTATGGTCGAATGCGGAAGTCTCTTCGGAAGTGATATTCCCGGTGGCGTAACAGTTGATAATGGTGGGTTCCGACGTTGTTATGTAACCGATTAATCCGCCTGCGTAATCATAAGATCCTCCTCCAGGATTGTGTCCGGTAATAGTAACATCGCCGGAAGCGTAACATTCTCTGATATCTCCGTTAGTAGTAGTCTGTCCCAATAATCCTCCCAACCTGCCGCGACCATTTACGGGAACAGTGGAGAATGAACGCGATACGCTTGTTTGGGCATCTAAATGGCCAATTAAACCGCCTGCGCCATAGCCATTCGAACTTCCTTCAACTCCTTTACCTCCCGAAGCAAAACAGTTTTCGATCTTGACCCCGTATTGGGCATGACCGATTAATCCGCCAACTTCTCCTACCGATTTAATGGAAGGCGAAGCGGAACAATTCCTGATTATAACAGAATTGTTTGGTGTCAGGTGTCCTCCGTCAGCACCGCCTATTAATCCGCCTGAAGAAGATTTATAGCCTTCTTCTTTGTTTATCCGGATATCCATCGTTGCTTGTGCCGAACAATCTTCAACTAAACTACCTTCAAAAACGCCTATTAATCCGCCGTTATTCATCCGACCGTTATGATAAGCAGAGTCGGCTGTTATGGTCACATTTGTTGCATGGCAATTACTTACTATAGCAAAAGTATCGCGGACGTATGCCGCCAACGATCCGGCGTATACAGCATTAGGAGAACTGCTACTATAAGGCGCCATTCCTTTGATATCCAACCGGCAATTGTTCAGTTTCAAGTTTTTTAATACGGCATTTCCGGATACGTGTCCGAATATTCCAAACGACCGTTCTCCTCCGGCTTCCTGTAAAATATATTGATATACATAATAATTTTTAATCGTATATCCTTGTCCGTCAAATATTCCCCGGAATGAAAATTCGTTTCCTGTCATTGTATTTCCTATAGGGGTAAAAGGATAATTTCCCATATCCAAATCGACTGACAGTTCGATGGCTTTTTCTGCAAAACTATTTCCCATATTGACTTCAGTCGCAAGCCATGCCAATTGAGCAGGATTATTGATTGTTACTTTTCCTTCAATACTTGAAGGTATTAAAAGTGACACACCATCCCATACATTGGAATTATACGAAGACACTAAACGTTTTGTTTGTGGTAGTTGACCTTCCGGAAAATAAAAACAATCGGGAGACCAGAATCCTCTGTTATAAACGCCTAATTTGTTCACATCCCATCTTGTCGCATCCATATAAAAATCTTTGGTCAATAATTGCGATATATTTACTTTGTGACAATCCGGTTCTCCGATTATCGTTTCGGAACGACCTCCAAACAACGGATATTTGTCGGTTACATAATAATTATTTTGGTAGGCGCTTAAATCAGTCATTTCTGTTGAATATTCTATAAATCCTGACAATACTCCTTGATTTGACCGGTCTTTGATAGTTCCCAGGTTGTTTCCTGTATAAATATTATTGTATATACCACCGGTGGCGACTAAATAGCCGAATATTCCGCCATTGTGAAATTCAATCAGATTATTTTTTGCCTGAGGCAGTTGGTAATTAATATTTCCACTGAAAATACAATTCGAAGCAAACTGTCTGTCCACATATCCTGCGATGCCTCCTATGCAAACACGAGAAGGAATGGAGTCGTATGTGTTTTCCACTTCGTCGACATTATAACGTGTGTTCGGATATTTTTCTACTGAGCAATTGATATTTCCTGTCATTACACATTCGGATATGTTGCCGCCTGTTCCGAGGATTCCACCGATTTCATATTGATGTAAATCCGCCTGTCCTTTAGGAACGGCGTATCCGGAACTGTTTCCCGTAAATTCAATATCTCCTTCTACCCTGCATGCAAAAACAGCGCTGCTGGCATAACCTGCAATTCCGCCTATAGTTGAAACATTTGATTGGATGGTTGCTTTCGAATAACAATAAGCCAAATCAGGATAGGTAATAACAGAACCATGTGTTCCCACAATTCCTCCTACGGGGCTGTTTTCGCAGGTGTAATACCCTCCCGGGTTTATCTGTGATTTGGAAAAAACCGAGATTCCACTATTCCTGATAGATAAAGCGTATAAAGGAGCAAGGTCGTTACGCCCTACCAATCCTCCTACATGAACAGTTCGCTCTCCGTTATCGACTGTCAGTGTCGAGTTTTCTACATAGCAACTTGAAACCGGAACGGAAGTACAAAAACCTGCCAAAAATCCAATACTACAATAATACGGATAATACCAAACACCAAGAGATTCGTATGATTGTGCCGTGTACGTTATTTTCGCGTCAATAATTCCTATATTCCGGATAGAAGCAGTATGATTTCCTTTTTTTACCGTGCCGAATAACCCAATAGTACGGTCTTTGTAGATATTTGAAATATTGATAGTCATATTCCGGATAACGTGTCCCTGACCATCGAAAGTTCCACAGAATGAGAATGGTTTATCGCGGTACGGAATCTCGTTATCATAAATATCTTTGGTTTTATCCCATTCAATATGAGACGTTCCGATGGGAGTCCATGCGTATCCTGCCAAATCAATATCGGCTCCCAGCAAAATAGTTTCACCGTCGAAAGTATATCCGCCGGTATGGATGTCGTTAACCATTTGAGCTACCCAAAATAATTGAGCTGCGCTGGTTACTGTGTATACTCCGTTGACAGGAATGATTGGTTGCGGTACGACTACCCCCGCCAGTATCGGAACTTTTGTTATGAATAATAACAAAACAGTCGAAAAAAATTGTAAGCTTGTTTTCATGACTTTGGATTTGATTGATGAATAATATTTTGACAAAACGCTTTTGCGGATATGTAAAAATATTCACAAAAAAATCAACAAAGTCATAAAAAGAAGTGATATTTATGAAGTAGAATGCCGGCTACATGAAGTAGCATTATTTATACATAAAATAAATCAACCCGTTTGAGATCAATTGTCAGATCTCGCAACGGGTTCATATCATATTTCATTGCGGATTATTTTACTGACACTTTTTGTGTATTATTTCCGTCTATCGTTACAATATATAGTCCTTTTTTCAATGGAATATATTGGTCATCACCTTTCAGTTGTTTGATCAGTCTTCCGTCAATACTGAAAATCCTTACCTTTCCGCTTCCATTTATTTGAATACCTCCGGCAACCGGATAAATTTCAGATTGATCCGGTTTTTTAATTAAATCGGTATCCGTAGTTTTCGATACGAATGAAATATTATCAAGGTAATAGTTACATTTATTATGGGAAATTCCCAACGCAAAGTCAAATGCATTCAAAGCCAGCAGAGTTTCGTTGGTTATGGATGAAAGAATGATTTCTTTATTCAACCAACTGTCCAAAGCCTCATCTCCTATCAGATTTGCAACCGTTCCGGAGGGTGCGTTCGGAGTGAATGATCCTCCTTTGGCTCCGAAGAAATAATCAACTCCTTTAAATTTATTCTGTGGATATTGGGAAGCGTCTCCCGCATCTTTGAATTGGATATTGAAAGTTATCTTTTCTATATCTGCCAATGTTTTACCATCCGGTAATGTGACTGTCAATTTGGGAAATGCATTGTAATTTGAAGCAACCACATGTAATGATTTTCCAAATGTTCCGACAGGATCTTCTTTGACTGTTGCGCTAATGTCTGACGACGACCATGAAATGCTGGGATAAGTTTTGTCAATCGCATCGGATTCAAAATCAAGGATTGAAGAAGTGGATTGAACGCCGCTGACTACAATGCTTTCTCTCGTTGCCCCATTATAAACAGTGATCGTTAATCCTTTCTGACTGTATTGGTCGACATAATATTCTCCGTCTACCTTAGCAAAACTTTTCAATTCTGCAATGGTGAATTCGTATATATTCTCCGCTCCTTCTGCAGATACAGCCTGACATGAAAAACTGTATTTTGCATCGCCTGAATAATTAATCGGCTTGATAGTGCCGATTCCCCAGCCCGGAGCTACACTTGAACCTGCATTACTGACTTTCAATGTAATGGTTACCTTTTGATTGTCGGCATAACTTTCAAAATCACTGAGTCTGACGTTACCATATTGGTCAAACGGAACACTTTGGGCGTAAAGCCCTAAAGTAATAAATAAAGTACATAACAGGAGTAAAGTCTTTTTCATACCTATTTCTAAATTAAACATTTAAAATTGAGTTAATACAATCTTTCACAAATGTATAGTTTAGAAATAAGACCGGATTTCAGGCTCGTTACAATTGTTTTTCTTCTGGTTACATCATTAATAAATAGTGATCAGTAA
>JAVBSK010000035.1:0-6585 GCA_031556755.1 Bacteroidales bacterium
GTTTTATCAACTCCGTAATAGAATAATTTCAGATTATCAAGATATAATTTCGCTCCGTTGGCAGAACCATTAGCAGAAGTCGTACAACCAATACTTATCTTACCTGATCCAGAAACAACAGTGAAAGTAACGGTTTCCATAGCCCACTCTCCGGCATTGACGACTTTCAATTTTCCGTAAGTTGCAGTACCCTGATCCGGCAAATAACCGAAATAATTACTCGCAATGCCAGTACTCGTATGTGCATTGAAAACGCTGTACGTCAGTTCATATTTTCCCGGCTGGAGGTTTACGTTTTGAGTAAGAATCGCCTTATCACCCCAACCCGCAGACAGGTGCAAACAAGCGCCGGAGGAATGACCATCCATATCCATCGTCGGAGGAGCTACGCCATTCAATCCTTCGGACGAAGAAGCGGCGCCATATTCGGCAGTAGCAACCTGCACGGCATTTGCATTACAAACAGAAGCCTGAGTCCATCCTGCAATTTCATACATCCATCCCGTAGCCAAATGTCTAACAGCGGCTGTATTTTTTCCACTGCTTTTGAGAAACGTAATGGGATCCGAGTCAAATCCCGTATTCGTTAAATAGGTATTTGTCACGTCTGTCTGAGCCTTGAGACTTCCAAACAGGGTAAAGAGCAAAACAGCCCCCAAAAAGAGTATTTTCTTTTTCATGATTTATAAAGTTTAAATTAAAACTCGACAAATTTAGAAATAAGAGACTTTTTGGAGGTTGAATTTTGATTCAAAAATAGGGAATTTTAATTCAAATAATCATTTATTCCCTGCCATGGCAGTTTTTATACGTCTTACCGCTACCACAAGGACAGGGTGCATTCCTGTCTATTTTTTTCTCGACGCGAATCGGTTCGCGTTTTTGCTGTTCACCCTGCGGATTTTGTCGGGCTTGTTGCATACGGGACTGTTGTTCTGCTATTTCATCTTTCTGTGTGCGGTATTTGCTGTAATCCGTTTTGCGTTCGGGGGCGGCCTGACGTACGGATTCAGGTTCCTGAGTCGGGATTTGTCCGCGCATCAGGATTGAAACGATTTTACGGTTCATCAGGTCTACCATCGATTTGAACAAACCGAAAGATTCCAGTTTATAAATCAACAGAGGATCTTTATTTTCATAACTTGCATTTTGCACGGAGTGACGCAAGTCATCCATTTCGCGCAAATGCTCGTTCCAGGCTTCATCAATCATGTGTAACATGATGGATTTCTCAAAAGATTTCACGATTTCCCGACAGTCGGTATCATATGCTTCTTTCAGGTTGCATTGGATATTGTATACCCGTTTCCCGTCTGTGATTGGAATAACAATGTTCTGATAACGTTCTCCCTGTTCCTCATAAACCCTTTTGATAACAGGTTGAGCCACCTGGGACATTTTATCGGTCTTGCGTTTAAAGCTGTCCAAGGCAGTATCGAAAATCCGTTCTGTCAAGGCATCCGTTTTGATTGAACGGAAATCATCCTGCTTAACAGGAGCTTCAATCGACATTGTCTTGAAAAGTTCAAATTGCAGACCTTCATAATCATTGGAGTTAAGATATTGTTCTGCGATTGCGCTTGAAGTCTCATAAATCATATTCAACACATCTAATCCGATACGTTCTCCCATCAGGGCATGACGACGACGGGTATATACAACTTCACGTTGCGAGTTCATCACGTCATCGTACTCCAACAAACGTTTACGAATTCCGAAGTTATTTTCTTCAACTTTCTTTTGAGCTCGTTCAACAGACTTGTTTAACATATTGTGTTCCAGCACTTCTCCTTCCTTAAATCCTAATTTATCCATCAATCCGGCAATTCTTTCGGAAGCAAATAAACGCATCAGGTTATCTTCCAGAGAAATATAGAATACGGAAGAACCCGGGTCTCCCTGGCGACCGGCGCGTCCGCGCAACTGGCGGTCTACCCGGCGGGAATCGTGACGTTCCGTACCTACAATAGCCAATCCCCCTGCCGTTTTCACTTCGGGAGAAAGTTTGATATCTGTTCCGCGACCGGCCATATTGGTGGCGATAGTAACCGTTCCCGTCTGACCTGCCTGCGCTACAATTTCCGCTTCTTTCTGGTGCAATTTGGCATTCAAGACATTGTGCCTGATCTTTCGCATGGTAAGCATACGGCTCAACAACTCGGAAATTTCAACTGATGTCGTACCGACAAGCACGGGTCTTCCGGCATCTACCAAACTATTGATTTCTTCGATCACTGCAGCGTATTTTTCGCGATTGGTGCGATAAATACGGTCATTCATGTCATTTCTGGCAATCGGTTTATTAGTAGGAATTACAACTACATCCAGTTTATAGATATCCCAGAATTCCCCGGCTTCGGTTTCAGCCGTTCCCGTCATACCCGCCAATTTGTGGTACATACGGAAGTAATTCTGCAATGTTATCGTTGCAAATGTTTGTGTGGCAGCTTCAACAGTTACACGTTCTTTGGCTTCAATCGCCTGATGCAATCCGTCGGAATAGCGCCGGCCTTCCATGATACGACCGGTTTGTTCATCAACAATTTTAACTTTGTTCTCGACAACTACATATTCATCGTCCTTCTCGAACAAACAATAAGCCTTTAAAAGTTGGTTGATAGTATGGACACGTTCCGATTTTACCGCATAGTTCTGCAATAATTCGTCTTTTTTCGCTTGTTTTTCCGAATCTCCCAATCCCACATTTTCCAATTCGGAGATTTGTACGCCAATATCCGGCAAAACAAAAAATTGAGGGTCATCCGTATTACCAGTCAGTAAATCAATTCCTTTATCCGTCAACTCTACAGAACGATTTTTCTCATCAATCACGAAATACAGTGGATCCGTAATGATGTGCATATCCTTATTCTGTTGCTGCATGTAGAATTCCTCGGTTTTTATCATGGCGGCTTTCACTCCGGATTCACTCAAAAACTTGATCAAGGGTTTATTTTTGGGCATCCCTTTATAGGAACGGAAAAGCAGTTTAACTCCCTCTTCATATTCCTCTTTCTTATTTTCATCAGCCATTTTAGCCTTGGCTTCCGCCAGTAATTTGGTGGTGAAATTCTTTTGTACGTTTACTAAGTTTTCGACCCGTGAACGAAATTCTTCAAATAATTGGTCTTCTCCTTTCGGAACAGGCCCGGAAATAATCAAAGGCGTACGGGCCTCATCAATCAACACGGAGTCGACCTCATCGACAATGGCATAGTTGTGTTTACGTTGCACCAGATCTTTCGGACTGATAGCCATATTATCACGCAAGTAATCAAAACCGAACTCATTATTCGTTCCGAATGTAATATCTGCTTCATAAGCCTTGCGACGTGCATCCGAGTTAGGTTGATGTTTATCTATACAATCAACAGAAAGTCCGTGAAACATATACAAGGGCCCCATCCATTCAGAGTCACGTTTAGACAGGTAATCATTTACGGTTACGACATGTACGCCGTTGCGGGTCAATGCATTCAAAAAGACAGGCAAAGTAGCCACCAAAGTCTTACCTTCTCCTGTCGCCATTTCCGCAATTTTACCTTTATGCAAGACGACACCACCAAAAAGTTGTACATCATAGTGAATCATTTCCCATTTGATTTCATTACCTCCGGCTGACCAATGATTCTGGTAAATAGCTTTATCTCCTTCAATTCGGACAAAATCCTTAGTAGCTGCCAATTCCCGATCGAAATCATTGGCGGTCACTGCGATTTCCTCATTCTCAGTAAACCTGCGAGCTGTATCTTTTACAATAGCAAATACTACCGGAAGAGATTCTTCCAATACTTTTTCGTATTTTTCCGTAATATCTTTCTCAATCTTATCTATTTCCGACCAGGCTTTCTCGCGTTCTTCCAATTCAAGGGATTCAATCGTTCCTTTAATTTCAGCAATTTTTGCTTTTTCGGAAGCAACTGCATCCTGTAATTTTTGTTTTATTTCATCTGATTTAGCACGAAGATCATCGTTACTTAATTCTTTAATGGCGGGATAAGCCGCTTGTATTTTTTTTACGTAAGGGTCTATTTCTTTTAAATCGCGTTGGGCTTTATTCCCAAATAGCTTTGATAACAAATCGTTGAATCCCATTTTATTTAATATTATTTTTCAAGCCCTAAATTTCCCCAAAGGGATTTTCCTGAGCTTTATTTATTAGCTAATTAATACTTATTTAAATCTATTTTTTATGCAGAAAGATTTCACAATCCCCCAATCAGGGAATAAATTCCTCCAATGGCATTTCCTTGCATGCATTCGGCGGCCTGATTCTCAATACATATGATATCGTCGGTGCAATTTCCGTTGCTTTGACGGTGCGTTTCACTTTCTTCGCAACAATGTTATTTCCAAAGAAAATAACCGGGGCGACAACCGCATTATTCCTGGTATACTTGGATTATGATGAATTCTTTTCGTCCACAAGCAGCCTTCCTGGCTGTAATTCTACAAATAAATCACCACTAACACTCTTATGTATGCCATTACGGAACAACATATTGCCTTCATCTCTGCTTTCAAACAATAAACCGGTCGACATTGTTACATTCTGGACTCCGGAAAACTGTGAAATAAATTCAGCTGACTTTCTTTGTATTTCAGGGAAAAGAATCTTTTTTTCTTCAATCAGTTTCTTATTCAGATAAATCTGGTTGTTATAAAATCCTTCCACCCAATTACCCTGACCGTACATACTCATCAAATACATGTTAAGCAAGGCTGTGCATCGGTTGGGATAGAATTCATTCCTTGTCTTGAATATTTCCGAAGGAATTTCCATACTCTCAAAATATCCGGTGGAAGAAAGGACTATCAATGTATTTTTTATTCCTACATATTTTTCTATCAATCCCAGAAGTTTTTCAATTTCCTTATCCAAGCGGATATAAATATCCTGAATTTCGAGGCTATATGGATTATCAAGTGTTTCAATATAATTCCCGGCATGATAAGTCAGGAGAAGCATGTTCGGATTTTCCCTTTTTCCCAAGTCCGCATATTCAAAAAACTTAGCAGCTAAACGGGTGATTTCTTCATTAACGGCAGGAGAAGATTTCAGTTTGGCATAACCATCTTTCTCGGTTTTGTAAATTACATGTTTGAACGGGCTAGTCGACTGATTGTAAGGGAAAGACTTATAACCAGACCTGAAAGGAGTCCATTCATAGGCTTCCGGATTTTTCCCTATCACGTCAGTTACATTATACTTTTCCACATACCAGGGAACATCTTTGTAATATGTCGATGTTGCAAAGCGCCCTTTAAAATCTTCCAACCAGAAAGCGGCGTTAGCAAAATGCCCTCCGGAAAGGATGGATGTAATCGCATCCGGAGCAATTGCAAAAACATCGCTTCTGCCGTTGGACGCCATTTCCAATTCATCGGCGAAAGTGGAAGAAAGCAATGAAAGAGGCGAATAATTCTCCGAAGTATAGTTTCCCAGATAATCCTTGTCATAGAGAGACGATAATTCCCGTTGGGATTCAAAATCGATTTTCTTTTCTGCAACAATTCCATGATAACAAGGATTGGCTCCTGTCATCAGAGTCGCCACCGCGGAAGCTTTGTTGATATTTGGAAAATCGTATTGTATCTGACGGTAGACTAAGCCTTCGTTCAATAAACGTTTGAAGCCATATTCTCCAAACGCATACGAACAATATTGTAAATAATCACCCCTCAATTTATCGATGGTAATATTAACCACCAATTTGGGAATTTCAGGAAGTTGCTCCGCCCGGACTCCCGCAATGGCCAACAAGGCAATTATCGATGTGAATACTTTGTTCATCTCATTTAAATTTGTGAATCCGGTATGCCAAACGTTCTACATTCAACAAATACAGTCCCGAAGCCACCCAAAGAGAAAGGGCGAAAGGGACACCAGCCGGATTCAATGTCTGGGGTATTATACTCCAAGCGCTTAAAAACAGCGACAAAAGTACAAAATTACTCCAATGAAACCATTTTATCAGCCGGGAAGTTTTGAAACAACCCCAAACGGCAAGTAAATAAAACGGATGTAACCAAAACATATTGTAATTCGGATATGTACAAGGATGTTCGGACAATAAAGCGACAAACCACACCAAGCAACCGGCCAAAGCCGCCTGAAGAAATAATAATCCGAAAAACAAATTGAATTTTCTTCTGAAAATAATTCCACAAATGGCAAATACTAACGAATGAATCAACAGAACGATTCCCAGTTTCATCGGACTTGACCAGGATCTGCTTTCCGTCCCGGCTTCCTTAGTGGATTGAATAAGGGTTCGTTTTGAGGATACGATGGGGTATGTCAGGCTGTCGTTTACCAAAACGATTGCGGCATCTAATCCTTTCATCAGGTTTTCCGGTAAAAACATTTGCTGTCTCAATACGATAGAACTGTCGGCTCCGTTGCCAATCAGTAAATCTATTCCGAATTCCATCCAGGGATAGGGTTTTGTACATTTGTGAACCAGATCACGGAAAGTAACGGACATTTCCGGTTCTGTATAAAGAATTTTTCCGCCTGCAAATCTCTCAATAATATCTCTTGGCCGAGTAGTGCAGTTATCAAAGAAATAGTTGTAGCGATAG
>JAVBSK010000130.1:0-4684 GCA_031556755.1 Bacteroidales bacterium
GATACCTATCTTTTGCCGGTACCCATCCACTATTTTTCCTTTGCCATCTTTAATGGTTACAACCAAATTATACAAACTGGGAGAATCGGGTGACCACAAATCGGGATTTTTAATTTTAACCTTATTCTCAACAGATTTCGATGTATTTGAAAGAAGTTGTACTTTTTGCTTCAATTGAATGACCGGTTTTCCGTCGGGACGTTGAAGATTATATTCGATATTTCCTTCAAAAGCCTTTTTAGTCTCGTTTTTAAGGTGCAATTTAAGCAGAATATCAGCCGATGATTTTGAGACATTATCATAAGCGACAAACAATCCGCCTCCAGCTTGTTCTTCTACAAAGTTAGGGTCGGTAATATAAACATCGTTATGCGTTATCAGCCAACAGTCGCGGTATATTCCTCCTGCGTATGTGAAATCCAATACATCCTGAAATTTTCCGGGAGGATAAGCAGGATCATCACTATTGTCCGCACACACAGCAATCACATTATCTTCATCCCATTTGATATAATCCGAAACCTCTACAATGACCGGCAAATATCCGCCGAAATATTCTTTCAGCAATTGATTGTTGACATACACCTTACTTTTACCCATAATGGCTTCAAAGTGTAAAAATATCTTTTTGCCTTTCATCCGGTTTTCCAGAGTAAAATGTTTGCGATACCAAACAACGCCCTGATAATTGATACATCCGCTTGCTTCCAATGGCAATAATTCTATGCCATCGGGCAATGAAACCACCTGCCAGTTTTTGTCATTAAAATTGGCTTGCCAGGCATCGGTGACATCACCAATATGCATTCGCCAGGCGGGATTCATGCTATATACATTTCGTCCCGTATTTTTTACTTCATAAAATCCCGCCGTAGAAAATTCAGGTTTATGTTGCGAATAGATGGTATTTACAAACGCAAACAGAAAGAAAATGACAATTTTGAATGTTAGCTTTAATAATTTCATATTTTCATCTTTTATTTATCGTAATTTTTCTTCCAGATAATCGTGCGCAAGCGAAGCGTGACTTACGGAAAGCAGAAGCCTATGCATGAACTGCTGGTAAATTGGCATTTTTCATATCAGGCGAAGAGAAATAGCCTTCCGAATGGGAGCCGAAGAGATAGTGAGATAACTCTCTCCGTCCGTATAAAACCTGTAACCCAAATAACGGATAATCATCGTGTACTATTCAGTGCCATTATTCCCTGTCCACCCCAAGGAAATAAGCACAAAGAAAGAATGTTATTTTTCAGGATTACTTTTTTCCGGTATTTCCACACGTATCCACATTTCGGGAATCCATTGCTTTGTGTCAGGGTTAAAATACTGGGTGAGAAGTACTTTTTCCTCTGGTATGAATTTATATTTCATAGGACTTTCAATCCCAGCATAACTTGCATGAGGCGATTTTTCAATATGCTCGATGTATGTGCTGTCTGTTTGAATATTAAACCTCCCCTCTTGATTAAAATGCGCTCTTCCACTTCGAAGATCAATCTGCAAGTTGCAAAAAGTACCATTAGCATTCAGAATCTTAAAGAGCGGTAGGTAACGAAATAACAACTGATTTTGTTCTCCTTTTATGGCAACTACCATTTGCCATGTTCCCGCCAAAGCTTGTGATTGTTTAAGCATTTCCTGAGAATATGCAGAAATGGAGCCAAACAAACAAATTGTCAGAAGAAAATAACGAGTGCTTTTCATATTCGGAATATTAAGAAATTGTTTAAAAACAAAATAAATGTAAAATAAAACATTGATTGCCAGTTGGTCATCTGTTATGAAGTTCGTATCTTTATGTATATCAAGTGTATAAATGCTTATTCAACTGATTTGACCAATAGTCAATGAAATGCAATGTTAGTCGTTTTAAACGACAAACGCAAGTGTAAACTCTCTTTAAGAGAAATTTTGGATGCGACCTTCTGCGTACTTAAAAACGGCTTGTCAGTGGCATGTGCTTCCCCAAGGCTTTCTTCTGATTCTTTTAAGCTATAGTAAACATATAGATTCTATCCGGAGTTCAATAATCGCCTTGTGATGTTCTTCAAAAAACGTCTCAAATCAGCACTATAATGTCATATACCAATACCAAACAAAAAGCGGATTGAATCTAAACAAGAATATTTCTCCTTATATTTGTAAGCAATGAATCTTTAATCGCTGTACCCGTATGAATTTTATTAAACTTCTCTTCATTTTCACAGTCTTTTTTTTCGGAAATTGTTTGGCTAATAATATGCGACAAATTTCGAATAAAGAAGGACTGTCTAACAGCGCTATATTATCTATGTGCCAGGATAAGGAAGGATTTATGTGGTTCGGGTCTTGCGATGGTGTTAATTTATTTGATGGATTACACATCGATCCACTTAGCTCTATTGGCAATAAAGGCAATTTTTCCGGACGCATTATCAAGAAAATAATAGAAGTGGAAGATGGTACGTTATGGATACAGACAAACTATGGATTAGATCATTTCGACAAAAGAAATAAGTCTCTTCAATCTTTTAAACAATTCTCAATAGATAATTATTTCATAACCAAAAGCAAAAAGAACACCATTTTTATTATTAGCGAAAATGATAAAATCTATTACTATCATGGAAAATCCAAAGAGTTCAAAACTATAAAAATGGAAAATCTGGTCTATGAAAAAGTAGTAGGTTTTACAAGTGATCCCAACGGGGATTTATGGTTGTTTACAAAAGACGGAATAATCCGAAAATACACAATCATAGAAAAAGAGAATGGAGAATCAAGTTTGGAGTTCGCCAATCTAACAGAACATCATATCCCATTTCTATACTGTCTGGAGGATGAATATACCTATTTTGTGATAGATACAAACTACGACTTATATAGCATCGACTTACAAAACAATACTCAAAATCACATTTATAATCTGAAAAAAGAAATCCTGACGAATGGAGAAATACATTCTTTGGTAAAATATTCTGGAGACTACTTTATCGGATATAAAAGCAATGGATTATATCGTCTTCGCACAGAAGAAGGAAGGATTACCGGTGAACCTGAAAAAATGGATATTCAATCCGGGATTTTTTGTATGTTAAAAGACAGGTTTCAGGATATTTTATGGATAGGAACCGATGGACAAGGAATATTTATGTATTACAATGATACATATACAATTAGGTCTATGACATCCAATATGCATTTCAGTCAGATAAGAAAGCCATTGAGAGCGATATTCCTTGATTGCCAAAATACACTTTGGATCGGAACAAAAGGAGATGGAATCGTGAAAATACCGGATTTTCATTTCGACAGTGATAATAGTACAAATAAAAAATTTGAATATATCACATCTGGCAACAGCGTTTTAAAAAACAATATTGTTTACGCTTTTACAAAAAGCAATCACAATATTCTTTGGATAGGAACCGAAAGTGGAATAAACTACTATTCTTATAAAGAAAAATCTTTAAAAAGTTTAAGTATAAAAGCAGATGATAATGAAGAAGTTATATACATTCATTCAATCATAGAACAAAACGATTCGACCCTTTGGGTTGCGACAGTAGGTACCGGAATCGTCAAAGTAGAACTGTCATGGAGGAACGATACTCCTATCATAAAATCGGCAAAAAGGATTTATGTAAAAGACAAGCAATTCTCTAATAACTTCTATTTTGTAGGTTATGAAGAAGATAGCACCTCGGTATGGTTTGGCAACAGAGGATTAGGCGCTGTTAACATCAAATCGGGAAAAGACGGATTTTTACAGGTTTTAATAGATAAAAAAAATGTGAATCAAGACTTAAATGATATTTTTTGTATTCAAAAAGATGATGCAGGAAATTTTTGGTTCGGAACAAGCGCCGGACTTGCTAAATATTCACCGGCGAATCAGGATGTCAAAATATTTGATACTAGCTATGGATTTTCCAGCAATATGATTCATGGGATGTTGAAAGATTCTAAAAACAACCTGTGGCTAAGCACCAACCAAGGGCTTCTGAAATTTAATATCGAGAATGAAACATTTCGAATATACAATCAAACTATTGGTTTGGAAATCATAGAATTCAGCGATGGAGCATTCTTTAAAGATCAAAACAGGGGAACATTGTATTTTGGAGGAGTCAATGGATTTTTAGGTGTTGAAGAAAGTAATTATATTCCTAAAGATTATACTCCATCTATTCAACTTAACAAACTTACTATTTTTGGAGTGGAATATAATATCAATGATTACATATATCAGAGTGAGAATAAAGAATCATTGGTATTGAATTACAGTCAAAACTTTTTTTCTATTTCATTCACCGCCATCGATTATATAAACGGAAACAATTATTCTTACTTCTATAAACTGGATAATGCCGGTAGCAGTTGGATAAACAACGGAAATTCAAATAACATTCAGTTTACAAATGTATCTCCCGGAGAATCTAATTTACTAATCAAATACAGGAATAATACGACAGGCAAAGAAAGTCCGGTATTTTCCCTGCTCATTAAAGTAAACCCTCCGTGGTATAGTTCTCCGATTGCTTATTTTTTCTATCTGTTAGCTGTTCTCTCACTATCCCTTTTCTGTTTAAGAGCAATTATCATTCGCAGCAACAACAAAAAAAACCGGATGCTCGAAAAATTGAAACAAGAACATGAAGTAGAAGTATATGAATCCAAACTCAAATTCTTCACCAATATC
>JAVBSK010000402.1:0-2762 GCA_031556755.1 Bacteroidales bacterium
CACACGAGAAATAATTTTCTCTCATATGTGAAAATTTTATTAATGTTTGAAAGAGGGTGTATCGCCCTCTTTTTTTGTAATTTTAAAAGTATGATTCTTACACGGGTTATATGGAATATATACAGAAATCTATATTTTTTAAGATATTTTCTTGTTCAGCGATTTAATTGATTTGAATTTCTTTCCGAAAAAACAAAAAAATGAAAAATAAGAACAAGATTATGCCTATTTTTGTTCCCATATTTACAAGTAATATTGTAATTAACTTTGCGTTTTGATTAACAACACTAAATTTTTTATATAAACTTATGAAACGTTTTATTTCTTTTGTTCTTTTTGTAACATTCATGTATGCCTGTACCAGCGTTCCACACACAGGACGTTCTCAATTATCTTTAGTTTCCGATCAGGAAGTAATGAGTTTGAGTTTACAGGAATACAGCAGTTATATTAAGACAGCAAAAATATCTACCGATAAAAAAAATACGGCTCTGGTTGTGAAAGTGGGAACCAATATTGCAAATGCAGTGAAAACATACTACAAAGCCGCCGGACAGGAATCCCTATTGGACGGATATGTTTGGGAATTCAATCTGATTGCTGAAAATCAGGTCAATGCGTTCTGTATGCCGGGAGGAAAAATAGTTGTATATGAAGGTATTCTTCCTTATACGCAAGATGAGGCCGGTTTGGCTGTCGTACTTGGCCATGAGGTTTCACATGCTATTGCCAAGCATGCTAATGAACGGATGTCTCAACAAGTTGCGGCTCAATACGGAGCGGCTGCTGTCGGTGGATTATTGAGCAAATCATCATCAACTTTACAGACAATAGGTAATACTGTGTTTGGTTTGGGAGCGCAATATGGAGTTATGTTGCCTTTTTCGCGTAAACAAGAGCATGAAGCTGATTATTTAGGCTTGATTTTTATGGCCATCGCAGGATATAATCCGAATGTGGCGATTCCATTCTGGCAAAGAATGTCAACACAGGGAGGAGCGGTCCCTGAATTCATGAGTACACACCCTTCCGATGAAAATCGTGTGACTGAAATTCAAAAACATCTTCCAGAAGCGATGGAATATTACAATTCCATGAAAGGAATAACAGCTCCTGCTACAAAAAGTACAAATACAAAAACAGATAATCAATGGACATTTTAATGAAAACAGCAGAGATCCAGACTGAAAAAGGAAATATGAAAGTGGAGTTTTTCGAAACGGATGCTCCCGGTACGGTAGCCAATTTTATCAAATTGGCGGAAGAAGGATTTTATGACGGATTGACTTTTCACCGTGTAATTCCTGATTTTGTGATACAAGGTGGATGTCCCCGCGGAACCGGGGTAGGGGGACCCGGATATACCATCAAATGTGAAACCGATGGCGAAAATCAATTCCATGACAGGGGAGTGCTTTCGATGGCTCATGCGGGAAGAGATACTGGTGGTTCTCAATTTTTCATCTGCCACAACCGGCAAAATACAAAACATTTGGATCGTCGCCATACTGTTTTCGGTAAGGTTGTAGATGGTTTGGACGTTATTGATTCAATCTGTCAGGGTGATAAAATACTAAGGATCGTAGTTAATAAATAAATTTGAAAGAAAGATGGAGAATATCAAATCCATATCGGATTTTTTCCGGATGTATCTTGAAGGATTCAGGAATATGACCTGGGGAAAACCGTTATGGATTATTATTCTTATCAAGTTGTTCATTATGTTTGCAATATTGAAAGTTTTCTTTTTTCCTAATATCCTGAAATCCGAGTTCAGCACGGATGAAGAGCGCAGTGAATTTGTGGCAACGGAACTGGATAAAAGATGATGTAATGTCAATAACGTCGAATATTTAAATGTCAATGCCATGAATGAAATCAATACTTCTCTTGTAGATTGGTCACGGGCTCAGTTCGCCCTGACTGCAATGTATCATTGGTTATTTGTTCCGCTTACCTTGGGGCTGGGATTGATTATGGCGATCATGGAGACCGCTTATTACCGGACTAAGAATCCCAAATGGAAACGAACAACCAAATTCTGGATGAAACTTTTCGGTATCAATTTCGCGGTCGGAGTAGCAACAGGACTCATTCTTGAATTTGAATTTGGAACCAATTGGTCGAATTACAGTTGGTTTGTCGGAGATATTTTCGGAGCTCCTCTGGCTATTGAAGGCATCATGGCTTTTTTCATGGAAGCCACATTTATCGCAGTGATGTATTTTGGATGGAATAAGGTCAGCCGTGGATTTCATCTGGCATCTACCTGGCTGGTATTTCTCGGAGCGACACTTTCCGCTTTGTGGATTCTGGTAGCGAATGCCTGGATGCAGAATCCGGTAGGCATGCAATTCAATCCGGATACGGTTCGCAACGAAATGATTGATTTTTGGGCGGTATTGCTATCTCCCGTTGCTATCAATAAGTTTTGTCATACGGTTCTTTCCGGTTGGATGCTAGGCGCTGCTTTTGTCGTGGGAATCAGTTCTTGGTTTTTGCTCAAAAAAAGAGAACAGGAATTCGCGACGGACAGTATCCGGATAGCAAGTCTGGTAGGTATTGTCGGTATCTTATTTTCCGCATGGACAGGAGACGGTTCCGCTTATCAGGTCGCTCAAACCCAACCGATGAAATTAGCTGCTATGGAAGGCCTTTATGAGGGAGGAAACAGTGTCGGATTGGTTGCCATCGCAGTGTTAAATCCGAAAAAAAAATCAGCTTTCGATGATGAAGATCCTTATTTATTTAATATCAATATA
>JAVBSK010000010.1:0-5134 GCA_031556755.1 Bacteroidales bacterium
CAAAGGAAATAACGCCGACGAAGTAATCGGAGGATACCGGATGTTGACCGGTAAAGCGCAAATCATGCCCAAATGGGCGATGGGATTCTGGCAAAGCCGGGAACGATACAAGACCCAAAACGAACTGATCAATACTCTTGAAGAATTCCGGAACAGACAAATCCCTATTGACAATATTGTACAGGATTGGTCTTACTGGCCGGAAAATGCCTGGGGAAGTCACGATTTCGATACCAATCGCTATCCTGATGCCAAAGGAATGGTCGATACGATTCACCAACTGAACGCACGATTGATGATCTCCGTTTGGCCTAAGTTTTATCATACCACTCAACATTACAAAGAATTCGATGAAAAAGGCTGGATGTATCGCCGGGCAACTCAAGACAGCATTCGCGATTGGATCGGGAAAGGCTATATCGGCTCATTTTACGATGCTTACAGCGAAGGCGCCCGACAACTTTTCTGGAAACAAATGAATGAAAAGCTCTATGGCCTGGGAATAGATGCCTGGTGGATGGACGCTTCCGAACCTGATATTCAATCCAATTCCAGTATAACATACCGGAAAGCATTGATGAATCCGACCGCTTTAGGACCTGCCGTTGAATATTTCAACGCCTACGGATTAATGAACGCCAAAGGTATTTATGAAGGACAACGAGAAACCAATAACAATGACCGCGTATTTATTCTCACACGTTCAGGATTTGCCGGTTCTCAAAAATATGCAGCAGCTGTTTGGAGCGGAGATATCGGCACTCGTTGGGAAGATATGAAAGCGCAAATTACAGCCGGACTCAATTATGCTGTTTCAGGAAATCCGTATTGGACAATGGATAACGGCGGATTTTGCGTAGAACGACGTTACGAAAAGGCCAAAGAAGGTTCGGAAGATTTAGATGAATGGAGGGAACTCAATACCAGATGGAATCAATTCGGAGCCTTTGTTCCCCTGTTCCGGTCACACGGACAATTTCCGTACCGGGAAATCTGGAATATCGCTCCAGAAAATCATCCTGCATATCAATCCATTGCATATTACATCAAATTACGCTATCAATTGATGCCCTACATTTATTCATTGGCAGGAATGACCTATTGGAAAGATTATACGCTTATGCGTCCGCTGTTTATGGACTTTCCATCCGATAAAAATACATCAAACGTAGGAGATCAATATATGTTCGGTCCCGGATTAATGGTTTGTCCGGTCTATACCTATAAAGCGAGAAACAGAGACGTATACTTCCCTGCCGGAACCAGATGGTATGATTTTTATACGGGAAGTCTGATAGACGGAGGACAACAAATCGCTTGTAACGCACCATACGACAAAATTCCTCTGTATGTTCCCGAAGGAGCGATTATTCCGATGGGAAAACAGATCCAACATACCCAGGAATCACAAGATGAATTGACCATTTATGTATATCCGGGTAAAAACGGTTCATTTGTATTATACGAAGATGAAGGAACTAATTATAATTATGAAAAAGGAATGTATTCCGAAATCCCTTTCACTTACGAAGAGGATACAAAAACATTGACTATAGAAGAACGGAAAGGAAAATTTCCAGGCATGAAGCAAGAGAGAACATTTCATATTTCCGTTGTGGGAAAGGAGATGAAAACAATTCAATACAAGGGAGAGAAATTGATCATACAATAACATATTTTATACTTGTAAATTTATGCATGAATATCACAACAAGCGAATTTTCGGAAAGATTGTATCTGTATGTTGGGCGATCCTGATTCTACTTTCGGGGAACGCTTTTTCGCTGAAAGCGCAAACTTCCTCAAAAATAACGGTGAACGGAACCGTTACTTCGATGGAAGACGGAATGGCTTTGATAGGAGTTTCGGTCGCAGTCCGTGAAAGCTCTCACGGAACAATTACCGATATAGACGGGAAATTCAGCATCAACGCTTCTGTGGGAGAAACATTGGTTTGTTCTTATGTCGGTTACCTCACCAAAGAGATAAAAATTACCGGAGACAAAAAATTGAGTATTGTTTTACAGGAAAACGTACATCAACTGAATGAAGTGGTCGCTATCGGTTACGGACAAATGAAGCGAAGTGATTTAACAGGATCTGTTGCTTCTTTGACTTCAAAAGACGTAAGCAGAACAGTATCTACAACCATAGATCAAGTCCTTTCCGGAAAAATAGCAGGGGTGCAAGTGATGCAAAACTCCGGTCAACCGGGAGGAAATATTACTGTCCGGATTCGCGGAGCAAACACCATCAATCTGGATGTCAATCCTTTGTACGTTGTAGACGGGATGCAATATACAGTCTCCGGAGGTTCAACCAATCCCTTGTCCTCCATCAATCCTTCGGATATCGTATCCATTGAAGTGTTGAAAGACGCCTCCGCTTCGGCTATTTACGGTTCAAATGGAGCTAATGGAGTGGTATTGATCACCACCAAAAGAGGAGAAGCCGGAAAAACGAAAGTGAACTATGATGGTTATTACGGACAACAACAGATTCCTAAAAAATTAGAAACCTTAAATTTAAGGGAATACGCCACTTATCAGAATGACAGGGCTGCCATTGTCGGATACGGAGCCCGGGAAGATTTTGCCAATCCTTCTTTGCTGGGAGAAGGAACAAACTGGCAGAACGAGCTATTTCAGACTGCCCCGATGTACAATAATCAGGTTTCGGTTGCAGGAGGAAACGATAAAACAAAATTCTACATCTCCGGAGCTTACCTCAAACAGGAAGGAATCGCCTTAGGTTCTGAATTTGATCGTTTTACAGGTAGAATGAACTTAGACAACGAAGCTGCAAACTGGTTGAAAATCGGAGGAGACATGACTCTCTCCTTATCGCACGAAAACGTCACCACCACCGAAGATAATATCATACGCAACGCCATTAAGCAAACGCCGGACGTTTCCGTAAGAGACAATTACGGCAATTGGGGCGGCTCTACCGAAAAAAATATTTACGGAGCTTATGCTACCAATCCGATAGCTGATGCCATGCGAATCAAAGACAAAAGAAAACGAACACAAGTTTCAGCTAATTTTTATGCCGACATCAAGATATGGGAAGGATTGACTTTCCGCAATGAAGCCGGCGCCAATATCAATTACGGCAACAGCTATTACTTCAAACCAACTCAGGACTACGGATATTATACGACCGATATCAATACCGGCAGACGAACTGCCGAAAATTCCCTTTGGTGGCTGTACAAAAGCCTTTTGTATTACGACAAATACATTAAAAAACACCATATTGCCGGTATGCTGGCTTATGAAGCTCAAAAAAGCTACTGGGAAGATTTAAGCGGATCAAGAAACGATTTTCCGTTGAATACGATTGACGGTTTAAATGGCGGAGATGAAAAATCCTCCATTGCAAACTCCGATCAAAATGAAAGTGCAATGCAATCCGTATTCGGAAGATTAAATTATTCTTACGATGATAAATATTTAATGACATTTACCTATCGCGCCGATGGTTCCTCGAAATTCGGACCTGATAATCAATGGGCGTATTTTCCATCCCTTGCGTTGGCCTGGAAAATAAGCAACGAATCTTTTATGAAAGGTATCGATCCCATCAACTCAATGAAACTTCGCCTCGGATGGGGAGAATTGGGAAATCAGGGAGGCATACCCAATTATGCTTTTTTATCAACACTTAAACCAGTACCAACCCCTTCAGGTACGGGATTTTTTCCTGAAAATATAGCCAATTCCGGTATCCGATGGGAAACAACAGAATCTTTAAACGTCGGATTGGATCTGAATATGTTCCAGAACAGAATTGAGTTTATTGCCGATGCTTATATTAAAAATACCGATGACCTGATTATTCAGGTACCTCTCCCCGGCTATTCGGGAACTTCCGATAATCCGGGAGGAACTCCGGGAACATTGTCTCAACCATATGTAAATATAGGTTCTATTCAAAATAAAGGCTTGGAATTTACGCTCAATACAGTCAATATGGATGTACGAGACTTCCGTTGGCGTTCGGGAATTACATTTACCATGAACAGGGGAAAAGTGAAAGGATTAGACACGGAAAGCAGTAATCTACCAGGGAGATCTGAAAATGATATTATCTCCATGACACAAGTAGGCGGTCCTCTCGGTCGGTTCTACGGATATGTGGCGGAAGGATTATTTGTCTCCGAAGCCGATTTTTACACCAAAGACAAAAATGGAAATATAGTTCGGGTAGCTATTCCGGAAGGAAAACAAATCGCAGTCAACGGCATTTGGGTCGGCGACATTAAATGGAAAGATGTGGATGAAAACGGAGTGATCAATGAAAAAGACCGTACTTTTATCGGAGATCCGAACCCTGATTTTATGTATGGTTTCACCAACAGTTTTAATTACAAAGATTTCGATATGACTTTCGACTTGCAGGGAGCATATGGTTTTGATATTTACAGCGGATTGCGTCAAAGTTATGAAATACCGAGCGGTAATTACGGATTATTGAAAGCCGTAAGAAATTATGCTCAAATCGGCATGTTGGATCCCAATATGACCAATGCCAACTCAACATTAAGTAATGTGTATGTACTGAACCAGGGACACATGATTCCCCGTATTGCAAATGAAGACGCCAACATGAATAACCGGATCTCGAATAAATTCATTGAAGACGGTTCCTATCTGCGGATAAAAAATATTTCAATAGGATATAATCTTCCCGGAAAAATATTGGATAAAATAAAAATAGATCGCTTAAGACTATACGTCAACATTCAAAACGCATACACGTTCACTTCGTATTCCGGATACGATCCCGAGGTAGGCGGATCAAATGTGTTATTGAGTTCATACGACAACGGACGCTATCCCTCCCCCCGCATTTACACGATGGGATTAAATCTGGGTTTTTAATTTTTTAAAAGACAAATCATCATGAGAAAAATACATCAAATAATCAGTTTATTATCGGGAAGCTTTTTATTCTTTTCTGCTTGCAGCGACTTTTTGGATCTGTCTCCCGGGGATAAAGTAAATTCAAAAGATTTCTACAACACAGTCGAAGAATTGCGTTTGGCGACAATTCCTCTTTACACGCAACCCTGGTTTTTGTACAACGATAAAGCCTCCTTTCAAATCGGCGATGGCATCGCTGGAAATTT
>JAVBSK010000206.1:0-5768 GCA_031556755.1 Bacteroidales bacterium
TTACTCCGACTTGGGGCATTGCGGTATTAAAAATATCCGGATTAGTTGGATATTTGTCAAATCCATGTTGATATTGAATTATCTGGGGCAAGGCGCGTGGATATTGAATTCCCAGGATCTTCAGACAAATCCTTTTTTCGGGGCTATGCCATCCTGGTTCCTGCCTGTCGGAGTCATTCTTTCCACATTGGCAGCCATCATTGCAAGTCAGGCATTGATCAGCGGGTCATTTACCATAATCAAAGAAGCGATGTCACTTAATTTCTGGCCGAAACAACGCATCAGTCATCCCACTAATGTCCGGGGACAGATATATATTCCGTTTGTCAACTGGTTCCTGTTAATTGCGTGCATCGCCATCGTACTCATATTTGAAAATTCAACGAACATGGAGGCGGCCTATGGCCTTTCAATTACCATCACTATGTTGGTGACTTCTATCTTATTGGTTTGTTATATGAGAAACATTCATCGTCCCACATTCTTGATTGTTTCTTTCGCCATTGTTTTCTTTGTTATTGAGGGTTCGTTTTTTGTTGCCAATTTATTTAAATTCATGGAAGGAGGGGCGCTTACAATTGGCTTGGCGGGTGCTTTCAGTTTTATCATGTATATTTGGTATAATGGACGAAAAATCAAAAATAAGTACATCCGTTTTGAGAAAATCAGCGATTATAAGGATTTATTGATTGATTTGAAAAATGATACATCCATTTCTCAATATGCAACAAATCTGGTTTATCTAAGTAAGGCTGATTATTCTACGGATATCGAAGGGAAGATCATTTATTCCATCATTAAGAAAAATCCGAAACGGGCAGATCATTATTGGCTTTTGCATTTTCATCTTGTTGATGAGCCTCATACACATGAATATTCGTTTGAGGAACTCATTCCCGATACCTTATATCGCGTGGAATTCAGAATTGGTTTCCGTGTGGAAGTTCAACTTCATTTACAGTTCAAACAAGTCGTTTCCGAACTAATCGAAAGCAAAGAAATTCATGGAAAAAGCGGCTATATATCTCTGCAGAAACATAATGTTTCCGCAGACTTTAAGTACGTTGTTATCCACAGAGTACACAATTACGAGCACGGCTTTTCTTTCAAAGATAAATTTGTAATGAACTGTTATCTCCTGATTTCCCATATCGGAATTTCAGATATCAATGCCTATGGACTGGATACGAGTTCCATCGAAACCGAGCTTGTCCCTCTCATTGCCAATCAAAAAAGCAGGAATCGATTGATCCGGGTAAAAACAGAAGATAAAGACATAAAGCAGGACTTTTCCATCTGAAAAAATATGAAGATGCAGCCTGTTTATTCTACCCGTTTGATTTCAAGTTTTCCCTTATCCAATTTTTTTGTTGTGAATTTTGTACCATCTTCCTTGCTTATCCGGGTTATGTGACGGACGATGTTTATTCTGTCCGCCAGGTCGGCTTCCACAATTTGTCCTATTTTCAGACCTCTCAATGTGTCTGTCCATGAAATCTTCTTGATGATTTTTCCTTTGCTTTCAGTTTCCATTTCGGTTTAAAATTAATACATTTGTCCTATTCGTTTTCATAAGAAATAAACACTTAATATTTGATGTATTTCATCATGAACACTTAAATAATTAGGCAAATTTAACAAATTAAAATTACAATACAAGCATGTTTAAGGATAGATTGGTTAAAGTAATTGAAGAAAAAGGCCTTTCCAGATATAAAATAGCAAAAGAAACCAAAATCACGGAAGCCACGTTATCAAATTATTGCAATGGTAAAGTAAATCCCAGTCCTTCGATAGTAATGCAGTTAGCTAACTATCTGGAGATTGACTTCAATTGGTTGATCACTGGTAATGAAAGTAGTAAAATATCCGAGCCAAAAGAAAAATATACTATCCTGAGCAAGATGAAACTCACCAATAAAGAATATTCCTCGGTTATCTTGCACCTGGAAAAACAGATTGAAGAAAAAGATAAAATCATCGCCAAACTGACCCATATTATCGAAGAGAGACTCAATAATCTATCGAAGTAAAAGGGAGCTTTTCACGTATATGTAGAAGAGTATCTAAAGGTATAAAAGCGAAAATCGGTGAAATCAATTATGAATTCACAATATTATGCTAATATACTCATATTAATCTATTGACATATTATCGTTTTATAAATTTTTCAGTAACAACTTCACCCTCCGGCAAAGCGATTTGTAAGAGATACAATCCTGTTGGCAAATGTGATACGTCGATTCCTGATTCGTGATATCGATTGTTTATCAGGATTATTCCGTTCAGGTCGATAATTTTTATTGATGCCTTTTTTGTTGAGTTGGTAATATAAATATGGTCAATAACTGGATTGGGATAAAATCCGACGGCAATATTCTTGTTTTCATTTATTCCGTTCAATAAAAGCGTAACAAAATTATTTTCATAAGTTCCAATTACATTCTGATTAGCATCATAAGCGGTAAGCGTATAAAAATAATCTGTTTGCGGAGATAAACCTTGTACCGTATAACTTAGTTTTTCTTCATTCATTGACCGCAATTTTCCTTGTGCATCAAGATTATAGGAATTAAACAACTGTGTCCGGGCTTCGTCTGTAAATACATCAAGTTTATAACTTGCAGCATTAAGTACCTCATACCAACTGACAAGCGCAGATGTACTTGAAGGAGCGCTTGATAACTCAATATTTTCTTCTATTTTGAAGCTTTTCCATACATAGGCAGACTTGTACAGCTCCATTGTTCCACGGGGTACTCTTAGCTTTACATTGCTTATAGTAACTTCACTAAAAACGCTATGTGAGTATATGTTTAATGGAGTTTGCCAATGTACGGTAATTTCTTTCAAACCTGTACAATTTCCGAAAGCATATTCTCCGATAGATTGAATACTTGCTGGAATGTCTATTTTTTCTAAATTTCCACACCTGTAAAAAGCCGAAACTCTAATAGCCTTGATATTTTCAGACATATCTACTTTTTTTATATTACCGCAATCCCAAAATTGTCTTTCTTCGATAGTATCATTCCTGATAATAACTTCCTCTAAATTAGGACATGAAGCAAATGTGTACACTCCTGTTATTTTGACAGATGCGGGGATCGTAATTGTTCGTAATCCTGATTTTTCAAAAGCACTTCCTTCTATTCTAGTAATATTATAGAGAATGGTAAATGCTTCCAAATTAGTACATCCTTTGAATTCGGAACCATAAATTGTGTTTCCGAGAACGGTGATTTCTTTCAGACTTACGCAGTCGGAAAAAGCAGTTGAAGCTGTCGTTACCGATGATGGAACAGTAATTGTTTGCAGACTCCTACAATTGGAAAATGCGGATTTTATATTTTCCATTCCTTCGGGAATAGTAACGTTCTTTACATTCGAATTGATAAAAATACCTTCAATATTACGTACCGCGTTACCGATGTAAACGTTCGTCAAAGAAGGAAACATGCGACTATCAAAAGCAGGAATAAACATTGGGTTTGCTTTCACTTGCAATTGTTCGCAATCGTAATAAATCGTAGCTATAGAAGAACCGAAAAAAGTTTCCGACACAACATTTTTCAATCCTTTGGGCAGGCGAAGCGAAGTGATAGGCGTATTCATAAAAGCCCGGTTAGAGATACTAAGCACTGATTCGGGAATGGTAAATGAAGTCATAGCGGTGCATCCTTCGAAAGCATTGTCGCCAATGCTTTTTAGTGTTTCAGGCAAAGAAATGGATTTTAAGGCAGTACAATTTTTAAAAGCTTTGTTTCCTATCGTTTCTACTATAGGAATATTTAGAGAAGTCAATGCCGGACAGTTTTCAAATGTTGATAAGCCTACTTCGGTAATGTACAATGCGGTAACTCTTTGCAACTTCTCATTGGAACGCAAGGTATCTCCGGGTGCAACCACATGGTAAACATTCCTGTTATAGGAAAATATTCCGTCCCCTATTGATTTTATAGTCGGTGGAAGTTCAATTTGTGTCAGATTTCCCTGTCTTTGAGGACCACCTAAAGCTAAGATTTTCACCACTGTGGCTGCTGCGGAATGGTTTTTTCCTCCGGACTCGTATGTAAAGCCTATGGTGGACGGAATAGCTATGCTTACGCAGCCTTCAGGAAGTTTAGTGACTTGCGCCATCCAGTCTCCCGTAGTTCCGGCGCCGGAAGTGTTCCAAATATCATATTCTACATTGCTGCTTTTGTCCAGCCATGGCCATGCTTGTACATTGATTGTTGAGCCTAGAACAAGTATTACTACGAATAAGCTCTTGAAGCAAGAAGAACGTTTTGTTTTTTGTAAAAATTTAGTTTTCATATTGATTCTTTTTTTAAGTTCTACGTAATACGTATTACGTAGAACACATGATTTTGTCTTTATACAAAAGTAGAAGAGACTCCCTTTAAAGCAGATTTCAAACTCACAAAATTTTGACCGGATTTCACAAAACTTTGACTTGATTTTACAATTTTTGAATTTTGTGAAATTCATCAATATTAAAATTTTGAAGTAATTATGTATTTTTGAAGCATAATCTATAAGCTGCCAATATGAAGAATGACTTACTATTGATATCTTCAACCGTGCTGGTTTGTGTCTGTGTCATTGGGACAATCATGCTTTGGGTATTCAGAAAGAATAGTCAGCCAAAGAAAATATTGTCTTTCGTGTACGCTCTTTTGAGTATTTGGACATGCATTGCGTTGAATCGGTTTTGTGAAAGAGGGGAAATGCTTGATTTTGTCTATAGCCTTTTCATGCTTTCGCTTATAAGTGGAATGTTTATCTATTTCTGTACGCTGCTACGGAACGGTAAAGGGTGTGAAAATCTTATCAAAATAATGTTTATTACCGTTGGTGGATATTTGGCGTTATACGGATTGTTCTTGATTGCTGGATTTAAGCCGGTTCATCTTTTTCAGTTTGCTGATTTAAAAACGAACATTGCCAATCCGATATTTTGGATTCGGTTATTGATATTTATTCATTATATCGTTTTGTTGTATTGGATGTGTTTTCAGGTACTGAAAATGTATAAAGAACACAAGAAATTCATTGAAACACAATATTCTTATAGAGAGAATATCAGTTTGTCGTTTTTGCCTTATTTAGTCGGAATTTTTGTGGTGATTGGGATTGGCACTTGCTTTGATACGTTTTTTGTCGGGTTTAATAAACAATTACATATCTTTTCCAATATTTTATATTCGGTTTTTTATCTTGTATGCGCATTCTTTGGCGTGATGCAACAAGATATTTATAATTTTTCAGATGAGTTTCAGGAAAATGATAATGGTATTAATGGCAATAAATCCAATGGAGTTTCTATTTCTCCTGAAATTCGAACACATTTGCAGATCAATTTAAAAATACTAATGGAAACTGAAAAAGTCTACCGGAATCCCGATTTAAGATTAGATACGGTGGCTGCATCCTTAAAAACCAATCGCACTTATCTTTCCACCGTCATCAAAGATGATTTTGGAGAAAATTTTATAGGTTTGGTGAACCGGTATCGGATTGAAGAGGCTAAACTTCTGTTGGAAGATAAAAATAACAAAGCGACGCTTCCTGAAATTACAGAAAAAATAGGCTTCAAAAGTATTTCTTCCTTCAATACTTTTTTTAAGCGTTATACTGGAAAAAGTCCGGCGAGTTTCAGAAAGGAGAGTTAATCAAAAAAAGAACCTTGTAAACAGCATAATTTGCTAGTTTACAAGGTTCTTTGTCTTTGTCGGGGTAGCGGGATTCGAACCCACGACCCCCTG
>JAVBSK010000115.1:0-5499 GCA_031556755.1 Bacteroidales bacterium
AAATAGTTAATTATCAATATCCTTTTTCCGGAGGAAAATCATGTCAATAGCAATTAGACAAGCATTCCGGTATATTTTGTCCGGTAGGAAATTAAATATGAATGCCCTTCGGACAACTCAGAATAGGAAAAATTCATTTTCTATTGATATTCAAGACCTCCGGTCTATTGCTTATATCGAACTCACGTTAAGAAAGGGATTTTTTTAATTGAAAAAGGGCATGTTCTATTGTTTTCCGGGAACATCCGATATTCATCCGCATATAACCGATACCTTCGTCTCCAAACATACATCCGCTGTTCAGTGCTAATTTGGCGCTTTTTACAAAAAGACGGATGAGATCTTTCTGAGACAGATTCAATTCTTTACAGTCCAGCCAGATCAGGAATGAAGCTTGCGGAACGATAACTTTGATTTGCGGTATATTTTCTTTCAGGTATTGATCGACAAACAAGATGTTCTTTTCAATATATGATAACATTTGTTTGAGCCAGGCATCTCCATTTTTGTACGCTGCCTGAGTCGCCGTATATGCGAAAATGTGTGCGTTATTCAGTTCGCTGGCCGTCAGGAAGTCAAAGAAACGAGCTCTGATATCTTTGTTGGGAACAATGGCGAAAGAGCTGACTATTCCCGCCATGTTGAAAGTTTTACTTGGAGCCATGAATGTAATGCTGTTTTCGTGCGCTTTCTCGGAAATCGTGGCAAAAGGAGTGTGTTTGTTTCCGAAAATAGCCATGTCGGAATGAATTTCATCCGAAATAACCAATATGTTGTTGTCATGGCAGATTTCTGCCAGTTCTTTCAGCGTTTCTTCGCTCCAGGTGATTCCTATGGGATTGTGCGGATTACAAAGAATCAGCATTTTACAGTCTTTATCTATAACCTTGCGGAGGTGATTCAAATCCATGGAATAACTGCCATTTTCGAGTTTCAATGGGTTGAATACCAGATTGCGTTTGTGCATTTCCGGAACCAACCGGAATGGTTGGTAGACGGGAGGCTGTATGATTATTTTATCTCCCGGATTGGTAAATGTCATGATGGAAAACGCAATTCCCTTCACAATCCCGGGAATAAAGCTTAATATTTCAGGTTCTACTTTCCATGCATGTTTTCTGTCCAGCCAATTTGTTATTGATGGAATATAACCATCCGGAGCGCAAGGATACCCCAGCACTTCGTGTTCACAACGTTTGCGAATAGAGTCCATGATGAAATCGGGAGTCCTGAAGTCCATATCAGCAATCCACATCGGAATCAGGTCGTTACATCCGTAACGTTCTTCCAGTCTATCCGTCTTCAAAGCGCCTGTTCCTCTGCGGTTCAGGACTTCATCAAAGTCATATATTTTGTCCATTGTTGTTTATTTTCCGGCAAAGGTAATTTAATTTATATTACCTGAAAATCCGGATAATATACTCTTTTTCTTCCTCTTTGATGCGATTATTTTTTAATTGGTATGAAAGAAAAAGCAATTTGAAAATTTCTGTAAACAAATGTTCCGGATTTTTCCATTTCACCTTTCTTTTTGTTTTGAAAAATAATTTTCCTTTAAGGGCTTATCGACGGAGATTCTTCCATCGACAATAACATCCTATAGATATTCATTGATGTACTACCGGAAAGGATAAACCGGAATGTTTGTCTCATTTCTATTTTGTGACAGACTTGCAATATTTTCTGCAAACTCAAACTGAAATAAAAATTCGCTTGCAGTATTTTTTACAACTCACCAACTAACTATAAAGCGTCGGCAACAATGAATGTACTTCCTCCGATGAAAATAAAATCAGCAGGAGAAGCCATGTTTTTTGCCGCTTGTAAGGCTTCCGGTACAGTCGGGTAGGAGTTTCCTTGCAAACCGAATTTTTCTGCTTTTTCTAATAAGGTATGTTCGTGCATGGCGCGTGGAACGGATGCTTTTGTGAAATAATAGGTGGCGTTTAGCGGGAATAATTCCAACATGGAATCAATGTCTTTGTCTTCGACCATTCCGATCACGATGTGTAAACGATCATATTTTTCCTGTTGTAATTGCCGGACGATATATTCGATGCCTGCGACGTTATGTCCCGTGTCGGCTATAATTTTCGGATATAGGCCTAGACATTCCCAACGCCCTCGTAATCCGGTATTTTTAGTTACGTTTGCAAATCCTCCATACACTGCATGGGGTGGAATAGAATAACCTATATTTTGTAATTGTTTGATGCTGCACAGTACGGTCTCTGCATTTTTTTTCTGAGCCAGACCGCCTAATTCTCCTGTTAAATCCGGATAATCTTCCGCTTGAAACAACCATTTTCCGGATGAAAGTAATTCGGAACGTCGGATGAGATTTTCTTTTTCCGCAAAAAACAGAGGAGCCTTCTTTTCATATGCTTTGGATAGGAACACGTTTTTGGTTTCGTCGATACATTCTCCGATGACAACCGGCGTTTGAGGCTTGATGATTCCCGCTTTTTCTGTTGCTATGGCTGATAGAGTTTTGCCCAGTAACGTCGTGTGATCAAAACTTATATTTGTGATGACGGACAGATCGGGAGAAATGATGTTCGTGCAATCCAAACGTCCTCCCAGCCCGACTTCAACGACTGCGACATTGATGTTTTCTTCGGCAAAGTAAGCGAAAGCCATTCCGGTGGTAACTTCGAAAAACGAAGGATTGATTTTGTTGAATAAATCGATATATCTATCTACAAACTTCAGAACGTATTCCCTGGTTATCATACTCCCGTTTATCCGGATTCTCTCTCTGAAATCAACCAGATGGGGAGAGGTGTATAAACCTACTTTATATCCTGATTCTTGTAGGATGGATGCGATGAGATGGGAGGTGGAACCTTTTCCATTGGTGCCTGCGACATGGATTGTGCGGTAGGATTTATGTGGATGCTCTGTTGCTGAATCGATGGCGATTGTATTCTCTAATCCCTCTTTGTAGGCGGAACTGCCGCTTTTCTGGAATACAGGAAGCGAATTGTATAAATAATCGATAGTTTCTTCGTATGTCATACTCTATTCGTTCATTTTCTTCATTTTTTTGTTCTCTCTACGACCTTTCTATTTCTTCGAGTATCGTACAGGCTGTTTCTACATTGACCACGTTTTGTATCAGAATGGAACGACGATTTCTCTCTTCTTTCAATTGACACCGTTTGTAATGTTTTTGTGCAAAGTTCAGCAGTTTCCCGAAAGATTCACTCTGGTAATAGGGAGAGTCTGGGTTAGAAACCAGTTGGATATTCATTTTCCCCAGTTTCAGGATGACTTTTTCCATCCCTAATTCCCTGGAGATTCGTTTCAGATGGACTACCCGTATTAATTCCTGTCCCTCTGCGGGTATTTCACCGAAACGGTCTTTTAATTTGGACTTGAATTTTTCTACATCCTTTTCTGATTCCATGGAGTCCAATTCGCGGTAAATGGAAATTCGTTCGGAGTCATTGGGTATATAAATTGCCGGGAATAATAATTCCAGATCGCTTTCGACTATCGTTTCATGGACGTATGAAGACCCTTTATCTATATTATTCTCGTCTTTGTATAAATCGGCGAATTCTTCGTTTTTCAATTCCTGAACAGCTTCGGTAAGGATTTTCTGATAGGTTTCGTATCCCAGGTCAGCAATGAATCCGCTCTGTTCGGCGCCAAGCATATTCCCTGCACCCCGGATATCCAAGTCCTGCATCGCCACGTGGATGCCGCTTCCCAACTCGGAAAAATTCTCAATGGCTTGCAGCCTTCTTCTGGATTCGGTAGTCAATGTGCTCAAGGGAGGAGCAAGGAGGTAACAAAACGCTTTCCTGTTACTTCTTCCCACGCGGCCACGCAATTGATGCAGATCACTCAATCCGAAATGATGGGCATTGTTGATGATGATTGTATTGGAGTTAGGAATATCAATTCCGCTTTCAATGATACTTGTAGCAATCAGTACATCATATTCATAATTGGCGAAATCAGTAATGATTTGTTCCAGTTTTTCCGGTTCCATCTGGCCGTGTCCGGTTACAACGCGGGCGTCCGGGACTTCTTTCCGGATCAGGTTTTCCAATTCAGGAATACTGTTGATGCGATTGTTGATTACAAATACCTGTCCGTTGCGGCTCATTTCGAAGTTGATGGCTTCGCGGATGATGTCTCCCCCGAAACGATGTACTTCGGTCTGGATCGGATAGCGGTTGGGTGGGGGAGTAGTGATCGAAGATAAATCGCGGGCTCCCATCAGACTGAATTGTAATGTGCGAGGAATCGGGGTTGCCGTCAATGTCAGGGTGTCTACATTTATGCGCATCTGTTTCAGTTTTTCCTTGACTGAGACTCCGAATTTTTGTTCTTCATCAATAATCAATAACCCCAGGTCTTTGAATTCTACATCTTTGCTTACCAGTCGATGTGTTCCGATGATGATATCGATTTTTCCTGATTTGAGTTCTTTAAGGATATCCTTGATTTCACTCGCTTTGCGGGCGCGGCTCAGGTAGTCTATTTTACAGGGGAAATCTTTTAATCTTTCTTTGAAAGTATTATAGTGTTGAAATGCCAATAACGTGGTAGGAACCAGTACAACTACCTGTTTGCTGTCTGTGACTGCTTTGAATGCCGCCCGGATAGCGACTTCTGTTTTCCCGAAGCCCACATCTCCGCAAACCAAACGATCCATCGGACGGGACTTTTCCATGTCGACTTTGATATCGATTGTCGTTTTTTCCTTATAGGGATTAACTTCATAGATGAATGAGGCCTCCAGTTCCTGTTGCAGATAAGTATCGGGAGAAAATGCAAAACCTTTTTCTTCCCGGCGTTTGGAGTAGAGTAATATAAGATCTTTAGCGATATCTTTGACTTTTTTCTTCGTCTTGTCTTTCAGATTCTCCCAGGCTCCGGAACCTAATTTGTTGAGTCGAGGCGGTTCCCCCTCTTTTCCTTTGTATTTCGAAATTTTATGAAGCGAATGGATACTTACGAAAATGGTATCGTTGTTCAAAAATGTGATTTTGATCAATTCCTGCATCTTTCCGTTGATGTCGGTTCGTATCAATCCTCCGAATTTTCCTACCCCATGATCCATATGCACAACATAATCCCCATTCTGAAACTGTTGTAACTCTTTCAATGATAAAGCGATTTTTCCAGAACGGGCTTGTTCTGATTTTAAGTTATATTTATGGAAGCGATCGAAAAGCTGATGATCAGTGAAGAAACAATTTTTTGATGTGATATCTGTAAAACCTTCGTGTAGAGTGTTGATGACCGGATTGAATGTAATGTGATCTTCTCTGTCCTCAAATATGGATTTTATGCGTTTGATTTGCTTTTCACTGTCGCTTAAGATATAAAGGTGATAGCCTTCCGCAAGATATGCTTTGAATGATTGAGCGACTAATTCAAAATTTTTATGGTATGAAGGTTGTATCTCTGTTGAGAACTCTACGACGGTATGAGCTGTGTTTTGTTGTACATATACATTAGGGTTTGCCAGATGAATTTTAG
>JAVBSK010000092.1:0-5872 GCA_031556755.1 Bacteroidales bacterium
TTTGTACTCCAGTTCAAGGAGATGCGTTGTCCATACATTCCCGCATCGGCGATCATACTGTATATTCCCATGATCACCGGTTCCGTGTAGGACGGAGAGGTGTATGCCGTACCGCTATCTGTATTAGAAGGCGCTTCTGTGTCAAGAAAATCATCACACGAGAAACAACATACTGAAAATAATATTAAGAATAAATATGCTATTTTTTTCATCATTATTTGTTGTTAAAATGTTACATTAATACCTCCGACAAAAGAGATTGCTTTAGGATATGCCGAATAATCAACTCCGGGTGTCAAAGGAGTGCTTCTCCGGGTGTCAACTTCAGGATCAGGTCCTGTATATTTTGTCCAACAATATAGGTTGTACCCGGTAGCATATACCCTGAGATTTTCAATACTGAATTTCTTGATTAATTTCTTAGGAATGCTATATCCTATTGTTGCGTTACTGAATCTCAGGAATGAACCATCTTCTATCGCCCATGAATGGAGGAAGGTTTGTGTCATCAATGGGTGCCAGATGCTTGCATTTTGGTTTAATTCCTGCAGCAACTCAGGATTAGCATATTTCCCATGGAAGATATTACGACCTGTATTCGGATCTATGGTCGTGAAACGTTTTCCCAATTCCATTTCAGAGCTCAGATTCTGATATTTTCTAGAAAGTAATTGGTTGGTATTGTCCAGCTTATTGGCATTATAGATATCGTTTCCATAAGACCAGTTAAAAAATACAGATGCGTCAAAACCCTTGTATGTCATATTCAATCCGAATCCGCCTACATGTATCGGATTGGCATTACCAATGATTTTCCTGTCGTTTTCGGTAATTTTGTTGGTGCCGTCATCAGCTATTTTTTTCAATTTGATATGTCCGGGTCCAAAATAATTTCCAGCTCCTGTCATTGAACTACAATCAGCAATTCCTTCTTTCAATTTCCAGGTCATATTACCATTAGCATCCCAAACCTGGTCGAAATCATCAAATGAATAATATCCATCTGTCACGTATCCATACATTTGTCCCAAGGGATCTCCTTCTTTTACGAAATAATCCAGTGTGGGTTGAGCGGATCCATTCCATCCCGATCCGTATTCTTTGAAATTGTTTTCTCCTCCATTGAATTTCTGGACTTCATTTTTATTGAAAGATATATTGAAGTTGGCGGAGAGTGAGAAATCTTTTTTATCGATGATTTGTCCGTTCAAAGAAATTTCCATCCCTTTATTTATGGTTTGTCCAATATTTTGATATTGGGTAGTGTAACCCGCTTGAGAAGGAAGAGGCACGTCAACGATCAGTTTCTTTGTTGTATTCCAGTATAATTCAACAGTACCAGACAAGCGTTGATTAAATATACCGAAGTCAAGACCAATATTTTTAGCATCCAAAGTCTCCCAGGATAGTTTGGAGTTTACAAGCCTTGAACTTGGTACTAAAGTACTTTGGATAATCTCATTGGGATAATATGTCTTGGTTTTTGTGAGGTCGTCGCTTTTATAATCCTGCCTTGACCGACTGACACGGTCATTACCTACTTGACCGTAACTCAAACGTAATTTCAGGTTGGAGAGCCATTCTTTCTGGTCTTCCATAAAAGATTCGTCTGAGATTCTCCATGCAGCGGCAGCTCCGGGAAAAAATCCCCATTGGTTACCGGGTGAAAAGTTATTACTTCCATCTTCCCGAAATGTAAAAGTAAAAAGATATTTATCAAGTAAAGTATAATTTACTCGTCCAAAGAATGAAATTTTACGGAGAGCTTCTCCTATGTTTGTCGTAATAGGCTGTGGATCTCCTTGACCCATTTGTGCTAAAATTTGTGCAGGAGTCAGGTCTATGGGAAAAAATTTAGCTAAAGAGGTTGTTGATGTTAATTGTTTCTGACTGATTTCCTGTCCGATGAGGAAATTGAAAACATTTTGTTTATTCAGATTCCAATCATAAGTCAGGGTATTTGAAATACGCCAAGAACTTCCATCTACATTGTATTTTTCTGCGACCGGCTGCGCTCCGTTTTCTTTTGACATTCCGGTTCCTTTGGCCCATACCTGTTCTGTCCTGTTGTAAATAAACTCATAGTTCATGTTGGATGAGAATTTCAATCCTTTCAGGATTTTCCAGTTGAATTCTCCGTTATAGACATTACTGAAACGAAATTGTTTTTTATATTCGTTTTCAATATTTTGTACAGGGTTATTGAGATTACTGTTGTTGCTGGGGTCTGTCTGGTCGTCTTCGTCAATTACAGATTGGTCAAGTGATTTGATTCCTCTGGTCGGAGCATATTTAATTACGTCTCTCAACTTGGTTTTGGCTCCGGATCCTTCAGAAACATTGGGGCCTGTTATATCTGTATATGACAACCTGGTATTAAATACGAAATCAATATTGTTGTTTAGTTTTGTATTGATCTTGATGTTGGCGTTGCTTCGTTTGTACCCTGAGTTAATCATGATAAAGTCTTCATCGATATGATTCAAACTGACATTGTATTTAGTCGTTTCATTTCCTCCCATAATACTCAGATTATAATTCTGCTGAAATGCAGTGCGTCCGAATATTTCATCCTGCCAATTTGTTCCTTTATCCGATTTATAAATATCCAAATCCTGATAACGGCCATAATAATTCTGGAAAGTCTCACTCTGGTCAATCTCATACTGCCAATAAACATATTCGTAGGGATTGAGTACTTCAATTTGTTTAGTTGCTTTTTTCACTCCCCAATAAGAATTGAATTTAAGGGAAGTTTTCCCCTCTTTACCACTTTTGGTTGTAATAGTAATTACACCATTCGCTCCGCTGGCCCCATAAATAGCTGTTGATGCTGCATCTTTCAACACGTCTACGCTTTCTATGTCAGTAGGGGGGATATCATTGATATTATTAACAATGAATCCATCAACTACGTACAACGGTGAGTTATCTTGTGTGATGGAACCTCCTCCGCGAACACGGATTTTTATATCAGCATCAGGGGAACCTTCTGTTACAGTCACGTTTACCCCTGTCAATCGTCCGGCCATTGCCTGGGAAACCGAGGTGACAGGAATATCTTTCAGAGTTTTGTCTCCCATTGAAGAAACAGCTCCGGTTAAATCTTTTTTCTTTACGGTTCCATATCCGATAACAACCACATCTTCCAGATCGGTTGTATTATCTTCAAGGGTTACATTGATGACAGCGCCTGTGATGGCCGCTTCCAGGGACTTCATACCCAGATAACTGATAAGTAGCGTTTTCCCGTTTGCCGGAACGGACAGTTTGAAATTTCCGTCGATGTCGGTCACTGTTCCGATGTTTGTTCCTTTCAGAACCACGGAAGCTCCAATGATAGGTTCTCCGTCGGATTCCTTCACAGTTCCGGTCACGGTTCTGTTCTGTGCGAAAAGGACAGCATGACAGCATAAAAACATGGTGAGGAAAATACTTGGGAGCCATGCTCTTTTTTTGTTTTTTCTCATAAAACTTGTTTTTTTAATTGTTTATTTATTTGATGTTTGAATAATATGCTAATGAAATGAGTTATGAGTTAAGAGTTGACGAATACAAAAACTCCCTGTATTTTTTTAGTTCTTAACTCTTAGTTCTTAGTTAGTTCTGAACTCAATCTACATTTATTTTTTTGTATACAGTTTCTCCAGAGACATTGACTTTGGCGATGTATATGCCGGGCGCCAGTAACAGCGGAATTTGTTTCGATTCGGCCGTTTCTTTTTTTACCGTTTTAACGTTTATGTTTAAAATTTCAATGGAGTTCATGATTTCCGAAGCTTTCAATATGCCGTCGCTGAAGTAAATTTCAACATTTTCTTTGGATGTATTCCTGATTCCTGTCGGCGCTTTGACGGTGAGTGTACCTGTTCCCTCAAAAAAAGCCGGATGTGTGGTGGCGTTAAAAGCGCCGGAAGTGTATTCAGAACTTCCTAATGTCAGTTTTCCGACAGTAACACTTTTGTTTATAACTGCTTTTGCATTTTCAAGCAAACTTAATTCGTTATCAGAACCGGTTGATTGTTCATGAGAGAAAATCACTTTATTTATTTGTCCGATGACTATTTTTCCTTTTCCGAAAGCGTTTTCCACCGTACCTTCAAATGCTGAAGAGGAAGCTGGTAGGCGACTGGCTTTTTCCGCGCTCCATGTGCCTGTGAAATCAGAGTTGTTTCCACTCAGAATAACACGAGCAAGCATTCCATCGGTATTCGTGTAATTGTACGCCGTCACTTTGGAATTCCCTTCGAAACTGCCTGAAAATGTCATGTAACAACCTGTGGCGGCGCCACTCATTTGCATGGTTACATCTCCTTCCAGAACCACTTTTGAGTTCAGTGAAAATCCGGCGCCGCTGGTGGCGTAGGAGAGTTGGGTTCCCTGGCTCATGACGATTCCTCCGGAACAAACCGCATTCCCGCGGAAACGTAGATTGGCCGATTGTAACAAAATGGTTGCCGCAAAGGGAGTAGTGTTGATCTCCATTTCGACATTGACGGTAACGGTATCTCCCGCTACGGGTAATAAAGCAGGTTTGTAGTTGTCCGGATTTTCCCATGTTTTACTGGAAGTGGGATTCCATTCAAAGACTTTCGGGCGACCTACTGTGATTCTGGATGCGCCGGAAAAGACATTGGGATGAGTTTCCTGGCCGTATGCACCGGGAGCAAGTATCGTTCCGTTGATATATAATTCGTTTAAGTAGACCGGTTTATTTAATTCCACTTTTCCTCCGGATTCGATAGTGAGCCTGGATTTCGGATTGAAGCAATTATCAACGTTCATGATCAGTAAAGCATTGGATTTAACGGTAGCATTTCCAAGTCCCAGACTGCCGTTTGCGTTGGCGGATATACTTCCTGCTTCGAGAATGATTTCTCCGAAATAACTTGAATTATCACCGGAAATGGTCAATTTACCTGCGCCTTTTTTAATCAACGCCTGGACGCCTTGTAAGGCAGCTTTCAGGTTCAGACTTTCCTGAATATTGAAATTTGTTTCCGATTTGAATCTGATTTTACCGGAAAGAGAATTGTTGTTTTGCGCCTGGATTTCTCCTCCGGACAGGGATAGGTAGCTTAGTTCAGCATCGGCTGTCACATTCAATATGGCTCCTGTTTCCAGGGAGAGATCCGCTTCGAATTTGTTGCCGTCAGCATCTATCAGTGCGGATATTCCTGCTTTCGCCATTTCTCCCACGGCAGGAATTCCCTGTGGACTCCAGTTGTTTGCATTCAGCCAGCTTTTATTGGAGCCGGCTCCTGTCCATGTATAACTTTTGACGGATGGGCCTTCCGCTGTCGGATCCCAGTTGTCGCTTCCGCCCAGTACTTTTTCTACGGTGTAGTCTAACGCTTCCTGATCTGTCATGGCTCGAATTCCCGCCCATTTGGCGCGGCCGCTCATGTCGGCGCCTTTCCCTGTGTTTTTATACTCGTAGAGTTTCAGATCCGTGCTGGTGTCGGCATACTCCATGTTCCATTTGGTCGGCCAACCCAGAGGATTGATCATTTCACTCATTTCACAGTAAAGCCAGCACACCTTGGGATATTCGTGCCAGGGACGGCCTAATGCAAACTTGACTCCGTCGTCTCCGTTTCTAGGACTTCCAGAAGCATAAGTTACTTTACATTCGTTGAATACATAACCGTAAGCCTGGTTTTTCGGGGTGGAAGGGGCTGTGATCCATCCGCCTCCCCAACTGCGGATTTCGCAGGATTGGAAGAATGCTATTCCAGCTCCATATATATAATCCGTGCGTCCTCCGATCAAACAATTTTCAAAATAAGTGCGTTTGCCGGCAGTCCACAGATAAATAGTGTCCTGGTAACTGAGTATATTGCAATTGCGGTAAATCCCTTTGTCTCCGGTA
>JAVBSK010000076.1:0-3809 GCA_031556755.1 Bacteroidales bacterium
AGCTAATATTTTTATATTATATATTTTTATTACATTTGCACTCCGATGGGACGCATTATTGCTATAGATTACGGATATAAAAGAACTGGCTTAGCAGTTACCGACCCTCTGAAAATCATATCAGGAGGGCTTACAACGTTGCCGGGAGATAAAATTATCCCCTTTTTATCCGAATACATTAAAAATGAAGATGTTGAACTGTTCATTCTGGGAGAGCCCAGACAAATGGATTATTCTCCGTCGGAGAATATGAAGCGAGTCGTGGAGTTTGCCGGAAGACTAAGGAAAGCGATCCCCTCCATTGAAGTGAAGTTTGTGGACGAACGTTTCACTTCTGTATTGGCGCACAGAGCCATGCTGGACGGAGGATTAAAAAAGAAAGATCGTCAAAACAAGAAATTGGTAGACGAGTTGAGTGCGACCATTATGTTACAAACTTATTTAGAATCAATCAGAAAATGATATTACCCATATACATATACGGACAACCAATTTTAAGAAAAGAAACCAAAGACATCACTCCGGACTATCCGGATATCAAAGAATTGATATCCAATATGTTTCAAACTATGTACAATGCCGAAGGAATTGGCCTGGCCGCTCCTCAGATCGGATTGGACATTCGGGTGCTGGTTTTGGACCTGTCTCCTTTGGCTGAAGATGATCCGTCTTTAACAGGCATCAAAAAGGTGATGATTAACGCCCGGATCACAACATTCGAAGGAGAGGAAATTTTAATGGACGAAGGATGTTTATCGCTTCCCGGAATCAATGAAAAAGTACCCAGGAAAAATAAAATACGAATTCAGTATCTGGATGAAAATTTCGTCCTGCATGAAGACGAATTCGAAGGATTTTTAGCCAGGGTAATCCAGCACGAGTATGACCATTTAGACGGAAAATTATTTATCGACAGGATTTCAGGGATCAGGAAACAATTGATAAAATCCAAATTGAATAACCTGATTAAAGGCGCTGTTCGCTGTTCCTATAAAGTTAAAGCGGTTGGCAAATAAATAAACATTTAATGAGAAGGTTGATTATTAAGGTATTCATGGCATTTCATGTCTTGTTGTTGGCATCTTGTGTCACAACAAAACAAACAAACCTGTTGCAAGAAACAGGAGGAGGCATTCCCGGCTATCAGACCACCGTTCCGCTTGAAGAATACAAGGTGAAATCCGGAGACCAATTAAAGATTTCGGTTGCGGCAAATCCCAAAGATACCAAATCTGCACAATTGTTCAGTTCTTTCTCCGGCGGATCAGGCAGCAGTTTTCCCGTAAATCCAGACGGGACCATCTATTTTCCCTATCTGGGAGATGTTTTTGTCAGAGGAAAAAACACATTTGAAATACAACAAACACTGGAAAAGCGAATCAATGACAATATTGTCGACGGATGTATCGTACTGGTTTCATTGGAAAGCCGCTACTTCAGCATCATCGGGGAAGCTGGCGCCGGACGTCATCCCATCGCCAAAGAACAAACAACCATCTTCCAGGCGCTCGCTTTAAGTGGAGGAATTGCTCCTTACGGAGATCGCTCCCATGTAAAAATCATTCGCCAGATTGAAAATGGAACTGTTATTAAAACGTTCGACCTCAGAAGTGAAGAAATCATCAACTCTGAATTCTATTATATTCAACCGGATGATGTAATATACATACAACCTATGGGACGAAAATTCCTCGGATTAAATTCCTTTAGCGCTGGATTCGCAGTATTGTCAACCGTAATTTCTTTAGGTTTAATGGCTTATAGCTTCTTTAAATAGACCGGGATGAAAAATAAATCATACATATATATTCTTGTTTTTTGCCTGTCGTGTGCTCTTGTTTCTTGTATCACGGGAAAACAAACAAAATACATGCAACCGGGAGACGCTAAATACAAAGCGACCGGATACAAACAATACAAACTTCGCATCAATGATGAAGTTTCCTACGTTTTGATAACTTCCGATGAGCAGACAAAAATGTTCTATAGCGTTAATTCGGGAGCGACGACAAGCTTTCGCATCAGGGAAGACGGAGCAATCTATATTCCTACCATAGGTACGCTGAAAATCGTGGACATGACCCTGCAAGAAGCGGAAGATGTTGTTCGGAAAGCTTTTTCCTCCATTGTTTCAGACGCAGAAATAAAGTTGGTATTGGTAAACAACTATTTCTATGTACAAGGAGATGGAATCAACGGGCAATACCTTGTCTACAAAGAAAATCTGAATATTTTTCAAGCATTGGCCATGGCGGGAGATATCTCAAGTACAGGAGACAAGCAGCATATCAAAATCATCCGGAAAGGCGTAGATGGGACAGATTACATCAAAACATTTGATTTGAGGGAAACTTCTATCATCGAGTCGGAATATTATTATGTTCAACCCAATGATGTCATTTACGTACCAACCAATCCCAATGCTTTCTTCAGAGTAGATTCTGTGACAACATTCATTTCCATGTTTGTTGCGCCGATCTCCTTGTTAGTTGCAGTATTATCATTATTAAATCTTTAAGAATCAACAGCGTGGAATCAATGAATAACAATCAGAAAAATTACGGGACAGCAACATCGGAAAACCTGATCACCCAAGCAACAGTTTCTCCTAACAGTTCCTTTGACATTATTTTTTGGCTCGTCAAAATAATCAAGTATTGGTACTTGTTCGTTATCGGAATCGCTCTCGCATTCGGATTGGCTTACCTGAAAAACCAATCCTGGACTCCATTATACAAAACGACCTCCACGATCCTGCTAGAAGACAGTAAAAAACCCGGATTCGGCAACGACCCTTTTGGCTATTCCAGTTCTAGCGCAAGAAATACAAACAACCAGATAATCATGTATGGTTCTTACGATTTGATTGCCAAATCCGTAAAAAAACTCAATATTTCGAACGAATTATACAGCAAAGGAAAATTCAAAAATACGATCCTGTATAAACAAGGACCTGTCTTTATTCATTCCGAAGCGAATAAAATCGACTCCAAAGCTTATGGTATCGAATATAGCATTACCGGGATTAATGACAACAGCTATAAAATTTCTTTTCATGAACGGAATCATAAAAAGATAACACAAATCCAGGGAGAATACGGAAAGGAAATCCAACATGAGTTGTTCTCTATTTCGGTAGATAAAACCGAACAATTCACCGGGAAATATGACCTGTATTTCCGATTCATTCCCCTGAACGAATTGGTTAGAAATTATACGTCCAGATTAAGCCGTAATCTGTCCAAAGAAGCAACTTCCGTGATGGAAGTTTCCCTGGTAGGACCTATCGCCGAAAGAGATGTTGATTTCCTTAAAATTCTGAATCAGGAGTTTTTCGATGACAACCTGACGAGAAAGAATATTTCATCACAGAAAGCGATCGACTTCATCACTTACCAGTTAGGAATCATACGTGATTCCATTACTTCATCAGAAAGTAAGTTGAACCGGTTCCAGGTAGAATCCGGACTGTATACGGAAAACAAGTCAGCGGAAACGAACAGCGAGATGGTTGCTTTAGGTAAACAGATGGCGGAAATCAGGCTAAAAAAAGAATACCTGAATTCAGTATCCGATTACCTGGCGCACAATAACGACATATTGATCGTTCCCTCTTCCATGGGAATCAAAGACATGCAACTGGATAATCTCGTCGGTAAATACAATGAACTTTTGAGTGAGATGAAATTCATGAGAAGCGAGAATCCTAACTATAAAAGGTCTCTGGCCCAGATATCCGAAGTAAAAAGTCAACTGAACAACGCCACTGCTGCGCTCAGATCGACCATCGGGATCGAAGAAAATGATAT
>JAVBSK010000322.1:0-6358 GCA_031556755.1 Bacteroidales bacterium
ATCCTCAAACGGCGTGATGCTTACCGGAATGCTTTTGCTGATTTTGATGTGGAAAGAGTTTCCCGGTTCACTGAAGACGACGTGGAACGCTTGATGCAGGATACGGGCATTATTCGCAACCGGAATAAAATTCAATCCACGATTTCAAATGCCTTCCATTTTCTTGAAGTTCAAAAAGAATCCGGAAGTTTCTGCAATTACCTGAAATCCTTTCTTCCGGAAGGAAAACCGATTATCAACAATTGGAAAACATTGGCAGAAGTTCCCGCATTCACTCCATTATCCGATGCAATCAGTAAGGATATGAAAAAAAGGGGATTCAAGTTTTTCGGCACAACAATTTGTTACGCCCATTTGCAGGCGGTAGGATATGTGAACGATCACTTAATCAATTGTCATTGTCGAAAAATACAAAAAAAAAATGAGAAAATAGCACACTAAATACAGCAGCGAAAATTTTATTTAGATGTCTCAGTGAAAATTGCGCTGTATTAGAAGTTTGCCTGTACGTATTTTTTCGTTTCCAGTCTGCGCCCAACGGGCGCTTCTCATGTAAGCAGTAGCCAAAATTTACAATTGATCCAAAATTCTCATTTGCCGGGCTTCGGAAAGTCTGCCGCATTTTTTACGATTATTTAATATATTGCTTGTATATTTTAAACAGTTTCTTCTAAGAACTTTTTTGCAAAGCAGTGGAAATTTTGTACTTTCGTACGGCTATGTATAGATTAAATGAAGTATGTTATTGTTGATAAAATATCTGTTTTTATCATCTTATTTTTGTTGTCATTTTTCTGTAATACTATCTGGGCGCAGGATAAACAATTTGATTACGGGCAATATGCCAACCGCAGTCGTATCGAGAATTATTCCATATTCCAGAACATCGTAACTTCCATTACGGAAATGGATTCTATTGATGGAATGCATGAGTTCGAAAAGATGCGACAGGCAGGCATACGTTTCGACGATAAGGAGATGGAATTAGAGGCTGTGTTTGATGCGGTTTTTACCCAAAACGGAAACTGAATACACAACAGCAAATCGACGAATTGGAAGCTATATACAAAATTGCCCTGGAAGAGGGAATTGTACAAATGCAAATACGTACCCTTTTCAACCTGGGTAAATGTACGAATACAGATTCAACAATTATCCCAAAGCTATGGAATATTACCACCGGATGATACCCTTGGTGGCTATCGTCACACCGGATAATTTTCCTCACAAAACTATGATATATTATCAGTTAGGAGAAAGTTACTTCCGCTATCACGATTATCACCGGGCTAAATTTTGTCTGTTGGAATCCATTTCTTGCGCCGAAGATCCCGGTGACCCGCGCCACAGTGCTCATAACAGTTCCCGTAATACGCTCGGACTTTATTACCAATTGATCAATCAATTGGATTCGGCTCTTTACTGGTTCCGTTCCATACTGGAATCGCCCGAATGTGTTCCCATTTGGGAAGCCATAGCTAAGGCCAATATAGGAAAGGCTTATCACCTGCAGAACAAAGACGATGAAGCCATTCCTCTTCTTGAATTCGGCAGGAAAAAGGTGATTGAAATTGAGAATGTTCGATTACATAACTGTCCTTGGACAAACTCTTGAAGCAATAAAAAACACTTTTTCTCGTCTCTCTCCAAAATCTTCTCCCTATTTTCGGGAGTTTCCGTATATTTGTAAGGTTATTAACAATTTCTTTAAACCAAAAATCCCTAAAACTCATTGAATTTCAGGGACTTTCTTCGTGTTGATTATTTTCTTGGTGATCCACCTGGGGCTCGAACCCAGGACCCCATCCTTAAAAGGGATGTGCTCTACCTGCTGAGCTAGTGAATCTCCCTATTTGCTTTTCAAAAGCGAGTGCAAAGGTAAACCTTTTAATTTAAAGTACAAATAAAATATAATCTTTTTTTATTTTTCTTTGTCCCCAAAGGGATATTTAGTAACTTTGCACTCCTCAGAAAAATCAATAATATGCTAAAAATCAGAATTTTATACGTCTATTTCTTTTTATTCAGCTTGAATATCCAAGGGCAAAACGTAGCTCTAAACTCTTTTGTTAAATCAACCAACCTGAAACATGCCGGCATCGGAATCAACGTCATCGAACTGGAAAGTGGGAAAACGATCTGCAAATATAATGAACACCTGGCACTTACTCCTGCGTCTACGATGAAGGTACTTACAACTGCCAGTGCGTTGGAAATATTCGGAAAGGATTATACTTATGAAACAAAAGTTTACGCCGTCGGAAATATCAATCAATCAGGCGTCCTCGATGGTTTTCTTTTTATCAAGGGATCCGGAGATCCGACTTTAGGGTCTCAATATCTTTACGAATCCGACAAAAAGTCGTTCTTAACTGATTGGCTACATGCCATACAGTCTGCCGGAATCAAGGAAATCACAGAAGGAGTCAAAGTGGAACAAGAGCCTGATTGTTATGAAGCTTGTTCCCAGCGCTGGATACTGGAGGATGTAGGAAATTATTACGCTCCCGAAATTCATTCGGTAAATGTATTCGATAATTCTTATCTATTATATTTCAAAACAGGAGCAGAAGGAACTACGCCCGATATAATAAAAACAGAACCTAAGGTCAATATAATATTCAGGAATTACCTCAATACCGTTTCTAGAAATGCAGGGGATGCATATATCCGGGGATTTCCCCGTTCTCAGGAAAAATTTCTGTATGGCAGCTTGAATGCCAACAGAAACAACATCTCCATTAAGGGTTCTATACCCAACCCTCCTTCCTTTCTGGCGGAATATTTCAGCAATTACCTGATCGAGAACGGAATCAAAATAGGAGGAAAATCTGGCGGAACACAATACAGTGCAAGTGAAGAAGATATGATATTGACAAAAACAACGTCCAAACCATTATCCGAAATCATCAAGCTTACTAATTTCAAGAGTAATAACCATTATGCAGAAGCCCTTTCTTATTCCATCGGAAGAGAAAAAACGGAAGTCGATGCCTGTACATTCATCCCTGAACAGAGCATCTCTTTCATCTCGGATTTCTGGAAAAGAAAAGGAATAGACAGTTCTGGTTTAGCCATTTATGACGGCTCCGGCCTTTCTCCTTCCAATGCATTGTCGGCGGACTTTCTGACAAGCATACTCACTTACATGTACAACGAAAGTGAATATGCCGATACATTCTACGCATCCCTACCTGAAGCAGGGAAAGAAGGTACCGTACAAAATTTCCTCAAAGCGAAACGAAAGAATGTAAGCGCCCACATCAAAAGCGGCAGCATCAGAGGGGTTCAATCTTATACAGGATACATTCAAAAGAAAAATAAACACTATGCCTTTGCCATCATTGTCAATAATTTCACAGGAACACGGGCTGCATTGAGAAGTCAAATAGAAACTTTTTTATTGAATTTCTGATATTTCTAAAACATTATACAGCAGAACTTGTTTTCTATGGACAATGTTTCAATATAGGAAACTTTTCAAAAAAGTTCATCAAATTAAATACAATCACATAAACTTATCAAACTTTTATGGCTACAATAACATTCAAGGGTAATCCGGTTGAGACAAACGGGAACATCCCCTCTATCGGAACAGAAGTTCCCGATTTTTCGTTGGTTCAAACCGATTTAGCTGAACTGTCCCTCAGGTCTTTGAGAGGGAAACGAGTGATTCTCAATATTTTCCCAAGCTTAGATACTTCCGTTTGCGCTGCGTCGGTCAGAAAATTCAATAAAGAAGCAAGTCATCTGAACAATACTGTCGTATTGGCGATCTCCAAAGATTTGCCTTTTGCACATGCTCGTTTCTGCACCACGGAAGGAATCGAAAACCTGAAACCATTATCCGCTTTCCGGTCTACTGACTTCGACAAAAATTATGGCATACTTATGGTCGACGGACCTTTGAAGGGCTTGTTGGCTCGCACAGTTATCATCATCGATGAAACAGGTCAGGTTATTTACGAAGAATTAGTTCCCGAAATCACTCAGGAACCCAATTATGAGTCTGCTTTGGATGTATTGAAATAACTAATCTGTCACTTTTCCAAATATAATCTATCAATGACTTTCTAGCGACAACCTCTCCCCTGTTACTGATTAACAGGGAGGGTTTTTCATTTTCCGTTACCATTCCGGATTGGATGCCTAAGATATGAAGATGCAATATTGAGCCAACAATTTTTAATTGGCATATTGTCTCATTGGCACATCCGCAATCCACCCTCCTTAATCAAAAAACCGGATCTCCAAATTTCCAACAGTGAAAAACATAGAAAAACAGCAAAAAACAACTCATTATGAGGTTTTTATTTTTTTACCCTTGTATCTTACTGATAATCAACACCCCAAAAACCGACCGATGAGGTTTTAAATTTTGAGACTATCGAAACCTTCCTTCTTCTATGATTTTTTTCGCCTGTTCGCGTACGATTATACAGATATTGTGTACGATTTATACCATAGCATTCAAAACTTGAAAATTACCTTTGTAGAACTTCTTTGAAATAACACTCATTAAACTATTCAATAAATTCTATAATCTAATTATCATATTTATACAATGAAAAAAAAAGCATATACATATCTCTTTTTTATGATAGTTTTCTATTCATGTGCTTCCAATCAAACAATCGCAGAACAAAAACTATTAACAACTCCAGATCAATCAAGTAATGCACAAGCATGTAAAACTTTTTTTGAATTAGAGTCCATTGTACCTATTGAAACATCTGAAGATTATTTAATATCTTACTTAGACAGAGTCATATCTTATAAAGATAAAATTATTTTATTAACAAGAAATGATAAAAGTATTTTCGTTATAAACACACATACAGGAAAAGTAGAGACTCATATAAAGAGGATAGGAACCGGGCCGGGAGAATCCAATATAATTATTGATATTGCTTTTGATGATCAATTGGAAAACATTATTGTTTTGAACGATTACTACAAATTATTATTCTTCAGTTTGAGTGGGGATTTTCTTGAAGAAGAAAAAATAAATAAAAATGTCCTTTATGAAAATATTGTTTATTCAGAAGGAAATATCATATTTTATAATGTCTTAAATGGTTATTCATGTCATCCATATTCAATCAATATATACAATTTAAGAGATAAAACATGGAAAAAAGAAGGAAATGATGAAGAAATCAAATTTGGAATAAGAAATAATGGGAAACAAATAGTTAAAAGTAAAAATATTTGGTTTACAGCTCCTTTGGATTTTAGCCTGTATACTTTGATTGATGGTGAGATAGAATCTCCCTATCAGTTAGACTTATCAACAAAAACAATGAATGAACACTTAATTAAAAAATCGACCACAGATCCTACTACATTTTTTAACACGGTAGCTTCTAACAATATTATCTATGGTATAAATTCTATCCGGGAAACAAATAACTTTTTTGTTTTAAAATCAAACTTACCCGGTTATTTTATCATAAATAAATCAACATTTGAAGTGCAATGGGAAAAATCTTGGGAAGATGAATATACCGGAGTTAAACTTTCTAATTATTATCCTCATGACAATGACGACAATAGAATAATGTTTGTCGTTAAACCTCAGGAATGGATGAAAAGGGATGTAAAAAAGAATGAAAATATACCCTCTTTCTGGAAAGAAAAAATTAATTCCATAAATATGGAAGAAGACAGTAATCCTATTTTATTTTTTTATAGAGAGAAAGAGATAAAATAAGAAATGGAAGGTCCCTATGGATCAGTAAGCTACTCAACTGAAAAGAGAGTGTGGATAGGTTTCTTCCGTAGGCTACGCTTCGCTTACCTACGGTTATAAAAATACAATCACTTCGTGATGAAATTCTGCATCAAACCCATATTGAAATCCGTTTGGTATGCCGCCAAACTTATCCTTATCGCTATTTTGTTGGCGATATGCCTGCGTGTCTTTGTCTTTTCCTCGTTCAAAATACCCAGTCCGTCGATGGAACCGACCATACTGCCCGGCGATTTTATTTATGTCAATAAATTGGTATTGGGCGGGCGGGTTTATAAGAACTTTGATTTCATGCATGGCGGTAAAGTTGAGACCAAACGGTTTTGGGGAATTCGGGACGTGAAGCGCAACGATGTGTTGGTCTTTAATTTCCCCTATACAGAACGAAAAAAGTTAGGGTTTGATCTCAATATATTTTATGTGAAACGTTGCGTAGCTATTCCCGGAGATACTTTTTATATCAAAAATGGGATTTATAAGGTCGCAAATATCAATGATTCTTTAGGGCTTTATTCACAGCAAATGCGTGTTTCCAAACGGGATGATACAAAATTAGGCAAAGCTTTTCGTTGTTTTCCTAAAAAGAAAGGATACAACTGGAATATG
>JAVBSK010000345.1:0-5348 GCA_031556755.1 Bacteroidales bacterium
CAAAAAATATCATCATGAATGACAGGTTGGCTTTTCCTATCGATAATGGAAAATCCGGAGATTTTCTCACTCCGGAACAAAGTATTCCGGATGTTCCTGTAACAGGACGCGCTGACGGACAAGATTGGGAAACCTGTATGACAATGAACGAAAACTGGGGATATTGTTCATTTGATGATCAATGGAAATCAACCCAGGACATGATATTAAAGTTGATAGACATCGCAAGTAAAGGTGGTAACTATTTATTGAACGTCGGTCCCAAAGCGGATGGAACATTTCCTCAGGAAAGTATCGAACGTTTAACCCAGGTTGGACAGTGGATGTCAGTCAATGGGGAAGCTATCTATGGAACTTTATCCAATCCTATCGATAAAGTAATGGACTGGGGAAAAATTACCCGTAAAATAGATGAAAACGGAAATACAACTCTTTATCTACATGTAGCCAATTGGCCTTCTAACGGACAATTAAATGTACCATTATTAAATTCTCAACCCTTATCAGCAACCCTATTAGGCAGTGAAGCTACCCTGGCTGCCGAAAAAGGAAGTAATTCATTGATTGTTAAAGGATTACCAATAGCTCCAGTAAATCAGATTTCTACCACCATCAAACTGGCATTTAACGGAGATATTTCTGTCGGAGAAAATTATGTTCTTCCCGATGAAACTAATAAAATCAGCTTATTACCAAAAGATTCCAAGACTACGGGAGTTTGTGTCGAAGGCGATCCGCAAAATTTCGGTTGCTGGGCGACAACAGCGATAGGCTCCGTTTCCGGAGATATTACCTGGAAAATGAAAGTGGAAAAATCCGGAAATTATGCCATTAGCTCTGAATTGGGGGCTACTGATGCAGGAATCTTTCACCTGGAACTGAATGGAACTGTCAAAGACTTGAATTATCCGGGAACAAACGGTGCTGCATATGAGGTGAAAACATTGGGAAGTATCACCCTGGATGAGGGTGTTTACAATGTAAAATTAACCCGTTCCAGCACCAAAGACGGATGGAATTATGTTAATCTACGAAGTATTATTCTCAGTTACACTGGAGGTACCGGAACAAATAATCCCACGCCTGATAATATCAGGATTTACGCACAAAAGGGTATTCTGCATATAGATGGAATTGAAAAAGGAAACTTGATTGAAATATATGATATCACGGGACGCTTGATAAAAAGTAAAAGACCAAATGATTCTAGTGAATCTGTATCATTGAATGGTGAGACATTTGTGATTGTAAAGATTTCAGGTGTAGAAAATTTTCCTCCATTGATTCGTAAAGTTATGGTTAGATAGTCTGGAATAGAGACTGACTTTGGGGTGTGCGATTTATTTCGTACACCCTCTTTTTTGATCAAAAATCAAGGTCATGCCAATATCGCCAAACGATGATAAACCACCACCCGACCTTACATTTGTAAGACCGGGTGGTGAATTAATGTATTGAATATTAGGAATTAAAACATCCATAAATATCAACAAAATGAGAATAAGATTCCTTCCCTTGCGGGGAGGATGAGGCAAGGTGTGTCAACTTTCACTATGCTCTTCTTCCATGCGCCGACTCTCTTTTTTTCTCTTTCCAAATAGGTAGAAACTCCCGGCAAGAGCTAACAAAACCCAGATGGAATCGCAAACTGGAGTACTGAAAAGAATATCACCTTCACCCTCCATCTCGCCAGTCTCGTTATCTCCTATCAATCCTGCGGAACTGTTCCTTGTCCAGGAATCCGTTAATTCTTCTATATCAGACGCAAATGCCTGATTGATTACAAATAATACACTGACTAATAAGATTGCTATTTTTTTCATTATGTTTTTTTAATTACGAATTACGAATATGCTGATGGCGTTAAAACCTTACTTTTGTTACCTCTGTCTGTTGTGAATCGTACAATCTCTTTACAATATAGACATTGCCTTTCACGGGCTCTTGTATTTCCATCCCTTGCAGGTTATAGTAATGAACTTCTATTACTTTTGCAGGTTCCGCTTGAGTAGGATTCAAGCCGGTTTCAATATCTTCAATACTGATAGAACGCAATCCTCCCTGAATATTTTCTTTCTTGACGATCAAAGCTTCGAATGGTTTGAGTGTTGTATTTGAAACCATCGGTACAAAATCATTGCTTCCGTTAAACAGGTAATAAATATCCGGTGTTGTCAGACTGACATTGGCAACCGAAGGATTGGCGACCATAGTGTAGTCATCAGTGAGAACAGGTAATGTACCCGTGTTTTTCAGTACCGGATTGGCGTTAGATATGAAAGTGACTGTTTGATTGGTCAGGTTAGCATAGGCAATCGGAAATTTAATGACATAGCCTTCTCCTGCACTCATTATCGTTTTATAACCGAAAGTCGTTCCTGCATATCTTTTCAACCAGAAATCTCCTCCGGTTCCATCCCATGCACTAATGGCTGTTTGTGTTCCTGAATTATCCACATCCAAAGTGACACTTGCAATATCGAACGGGAATCCGATGGGACACCATTCACGGGCAGTAAATGCCTTTTCGATTTTTACAACACCATTGACGGTCAAACCTTCTGCAGGAATACCGGTTAATTGACCGGTAGAAGTGGCGCCGGATTTGAATATAATATCTCCGTAATTTCCTGTAACATAGTCCTGGTATGTTTTAGTTTCCGTTGGCTCGATCACATAATCCGGTATGCGAGTAAAAATAACGCTTCGCAAATTAACATAATGCCATTCATTGGTAGTGGCAGACCGGTTTAATTTAACATTATACTCTCCCTGAGCCAGATAAACATTACCCAATGCTTGTATTTCATATGCTGCACCGCTTGTTTCCGGATAATTCAGATCTCTTACTGAACTATTTATCTCTATATGAAAAATTCCGGTTTTAGTTGCGCCCAATTCAGAGTTAATGGCATAATTTCCGGATTTTTCCACTTTCATTTTCCAGGTAATATCTCCGGCAACAGGACCGATATTGTTCATTGCCGACCAGCAACCAAAATTTCGTGGATTTCCTTCTATACAAATTCCTGTTGTTTTGACACATTCCGGCAATAAAGCTATTTTATCAGCATCATCAGGAAGAGCGTAATATTCAGGATTTAAATCGGAACTTAGAAAAATATCATCGATATAGGCTGTTGTTCCTACGATTCCTGCGGTAGAATAAAAATCAGGTTGCAAACCGAATCCGACGATAGTCTCATTTGTATAATCTGTTTTATGGAGGTCATAAACCAAATACTCCCAAGCATTGATTGTAGATGAAGCGGTCTCTGGAAGAGGTTCTTTTTGAACTCCATCACTTCCCCGTTTAATCATTATCCTCAAACGGGAATCTGCATTGGTGCGATAATATTTGACATGCAAGTACCTGTATTTGGATGTTTCGAAAGATTCTGTAAGATTACACCAAAATCCCGCCCATTTTGGGTCAGTTTCTCCTCGCGTAAATTTCCAACACTTAGCGCTTGTGTTGATCCCTGTTTGATCGGGATTCTCCTTTACTTCAAACAAAGTTCCGTTACCCAAATAATTTACTGACTCTGTAAAATAAACCCTCCCGTCTTTATCCTCGAAGTCATCAAGAAAATGATTTTGTGCATCAGCCTGATTGGTTAAGGATGCAAAAACAAACAACAATAGTGTAAAATGTTTCAATCTCATAAGTGATAAATTAAAATGATTAAATATAGTTTTGATCGGTTGAATGTCTCAAAAAGTGAAAGTTGAGACGCCTCCATGCGAAGCAAAAGTATGAAACCGGAATTTTTCCTCAAATTATTGATATACTATTTCAATACTACACGCACAAACTGATGTTTCATGACTACAATTTCCCTACTACAATTAAATTTTCAAATCAAAATAAACGGCTGTATTAAAACAATATAAAAATTTTCACTGTTTTATTCTGAAAATCCTTGCCTGAATGTCCTTGCAATAGTATTACCGGATTTTTCTACTTTTGAACTTTACTAGGTTTATTTCAGAATTATGAAATTATATTTTTCATTCGTAGCTTTTTTATGTTACAGCAGTTTAGTTGCTTTCAACTCACCTTACCCGTATGTTGTAAACCATACTCCGAATGAATTTTCCGGAGGAAACCAAAGTTGGTCGGTTACACAAGATAATGAGGGAATCATTTATTGCGCCAACACGCAAGGCCTGCTTGAGTTCGATGGAAGCCAATGGCAATTGTATGAACTTCCGGAAAGATTGATTGCCCGGTCTGTAGCTTACGATTCCCAATCAGCCAGGGTCTATACCGGTTATTACGAAGAATTCGGATACTGGGAGCGGGATACTGTCGGAAAAATGCATTATGTCTCTTTAAAATCTCTGGTAAAAGATTATGATTTTCGGAACGAAGATATCTGGTCTATTACGATCAGTGGAAATGCCGTATATTTCCGGTCATTTATTTCCTGTTATATCTATAAAAATGGAAAAATATCCGTATCTCCATTCCCGGCTTTAAGTCTGTTCATGGGTAATATTAACGGTGCCTTGCATACGGCAACCCTGAAGGGAATATTTGAGTGGAACGGCAAACAATGGAATCTGGTGAAAGGCGGAGATTTCTTTTCCGGCGACAAAAGAGCGACCGCCATACTTCCTTTCCACAAGGATACTTTATTAATTGTTTCCGAGGTTTCCGGGTTATATTTGTACAACAATGGAACACATATCCCATTTCATACGGAAGTTGATGACTGGTTGAGACAATCACAAATCAACAGGAGTATCATGACGCATGATTCCTGCATTGTGTTAGGTTCCCTCAATGACGGAGTCTTCGGATTAAACAAAAGAGGGAAAATTCTTTGGCATGTCAATAGATCAAACGGGATGCAGAATAATACAATATTGGGGTTATTTTGTGATAAAGAAAATAATGTGTGGGCTACATTGGAGAAAGGTATCGATATGATAGAATCGAGTTCCCCGATTTATTTTTACCTGAATGACGAACAAATCGGAAGTACGGTGTATGCAATATGTGAACATGCGGGATTGATCTATCTCGGCACAAATAACGGATTATATTATTCTCAAAAAAAAGATCTTGATTTCCGGCTTGTCCCGGGAACGCAAGGGCAAGTTTGGGATTTATCAGTATATGACGACCAATTATTTTGCGGACACAATAAAGGAACTTTTATCATTGATAAAGGGCAAGCGAAGAAAATCTCTGACATTACAGGAGGATTATGTATGGCAAAACTGACCACCCCAACAGGAGAAAACCTGCTGATTCAGGGAACTTATACGTTTCTTGTTATTTATAAAAAAGACATTCACGGATTTTGGCGTTTCTATAAAAACCTGGAAGGATTCTCTGA
>JAVBSK010000058.1:0-3866 GCA_031556755.1 Bacteroidales bacterium
TTACTATCAAATTCTTTCCGTTGTTCGGTCTTCTGACCAAATCCCGGCCAAGTTACAATCAACAGTTTTGCATTCAGCTTATGAATCTCATCCGCCCATTTTTTCGGATCTGGAAATCTTTCAGGATCAAAACTCTGTGAATTCCAGGCACTATCGGTCTTATTATATTCCGCCCAATAACGCCAGTCTTGAATCATCACATCAATCGGCACATTGAGTTCACGATATTTTTTCAAAACATTCAAGTTTTCATCTTGAGTTTCGTAACGTTCTTTACTTTGGAAAAAACCATACGCCCACAACGGAAGCATCGGTGCTTTACCGGTAAGGTCACGTACATTGGCAATCACTCCGTCTGCATTTTTTCCGTACATAAAATAATAATCGGCACAATGTCCTATACTTTCAAAAGATAGTTCCTGAGGATTATCATTATACTGCGAAATAGAATAATTATCCCAATAAACAGCATATCCTTTTACAGACATAAAATACGGTGAATAGGTGAACATGTTCTCATTCTGCATATGATAAGAAGAATTACGACGATTGAATTTATTGTCCATAATTTGTCCGATTCCGTAAACCGACTCGTCTTTATACAACAAGAAACCTTCTCTTACTGTATAAGATTGCTTTCCGGCATCATTCAAAGGAGAAAATTGAGTGCCATAATCTTTATCGATCAACAGGGATTTTCCGGCTGCATCATAAAAATAGATTCCACCGGTTTGCGGATTAACCTCGACCTGCATAGCATTACTTTTTATCCGGGTATTATTTCCGGTTTGTTCGAATGTAACGGAGACGTTTTCCGGTGCTTTTACCACAACCAGGCTTTTTTTGTCGTAAGGTACGCCTTGAGGTGTTTTGTATACACGCACAATATCAGGAGAGTAGTATTCAACCTGAATATCCAGTCCTTGTACCGAACCTTTCACTCCTTGTGATGTACGTTGAAGATTTTGAGCATCTATGCTTGTCAGAGAAAAAAATGTAGTCACCGCTAATAAGAAAGCGGCCTTTTCACGAAATTTCAATTTCATGGCATTTAATTATTAAAATTCCCGACAAAGGTATTCAGTCTCCTTAAAACATGACAACAACTATGTTGAAAGCAATTACAACTATGTTGATTTTTTCATTTTTCCGGTATATTCCGATGGTCGGCAACCATATACTTCCTGAAAACATTTACTCAGGTAGCTCGAACTGCTGAATCCTACTTTTTCTGCAATTTCTGCAATGGTAAATTTATCTTCCAGGATGAGTTGTGCTGCTTTTTGCAGACGGATATTACGAATAAACAAAGATGGTGATTTGTCTAACAATCCTATCAATTTACGGTAAAGCCCCGTACGGTCCATGCAAAGGTCACGGCTGAGCATTTCTACAGAATAATCCGGTTCGTTCAGGTTCTCTTCTACCAGTTTCATTGCTTGGGTTAAAAATTCCGCATCCGCAGTACTGAGATTATTGCTGTTTTCCTGAATAGTTTCTTCCGTTTCTTTCTTTGAATAATAGAATTCTTTTTCTTCTTCAAGCAATCTGTTTTGTTCTATCAGGTTCTGGATTCGAAGTAAAAGTATTTTTTCTTCATGTAGGCGTTTCATCCTTTTGCGGGTAATATGAATATAAAGCCAAACACATAAAGAAACGACCATAACAAAGGACAACAGATATAAAATATATGCCGTTGTGGTTTTCCACCAGGGCGCCCGGATTATTATTTTTAATTCCGTTACAATATCGTTCCATTGTTGACCATCGGCAGATGCCGTAACCCAAAGGATATATTTTCCGTGAGGCAGATTTGTATAGGAAGCCCGGAGAATTCCGTCAGCTTCCGGATGTTGCCCGCTCATGTATGTTTCTCTACAATCTGTGTCGATCCCCTTTAATTGATAACGATAGCGGGTTTGCAAAGGGTTTCGATAATTCACGGCAGAGAATTCGAATGTCAAAAAATTCTGGTTATGAGAGAGTTCTATTTCTTCAACATAAGGCGCAGCTTCCGGCAGAATAACATGCCCGTCGTATGGTTTTCCCGTCTCGACTTTGTCACCCCGCAAATAAAGGTTCGTAAACACCGGTTTGAAAGGTATTTGAACTGCAGGTACATGATCGGGATTCAGTATATTGAACCCGTCGATACCTCCAAAATAGAGTGTCCCGTCCGCAGCTTCAAATGCGGCTCCGTCTGAATATTCTCCGGTCAGCGTTCCATCATAAGTATTGAAATTAATGAACCGGATTTTTTCGTTCACGGAATCTACCAGGACTTTGGATATCCCGTAACTTGTGGTTATCCAAAGACTGTGATTCCGGTCTTCCAGTATGGCATGGACAAAATTGTTCGACAGTCCGTCTTCCGTATAAAAAATCTGCTCTTCTTGGCCTCTCTGTTTGAAAAGTTTTAATCCGTCTTCTGTTCCTGCCCAAATCCACCCCCGTATATCCGTATGTAATGCAGTATATTTTTTATCTTCGAATATGAATTGTCGTTTAGAATTCAATCTTTCTGATATATTTTCAGGTAATACAGATGGAGAAACAAGCGTTAAGGCATTATCTTTATTTTTCGGATGATATTGATAAATCCCAGAACTGCATTTCACATATATATTTCCAATTTCATCTTCGGCAAATGCCTGTACAATAACATCCCTGGTGAAATTTTCAGGAAAATACAAACGGCCGATACAAGAGAATTTATATCTGGAAGGATGGTAATACAATAATCCCCGGTTAAGTGTTCCTAACCAAAAACCGTCTTGTTTGTCATAAAACAGGGTACTGATTTCAGTGTTGATAATATTCCCATCAATGGTTTTCAATGTCGGCAAATATTCTTTTTCGCCGCTTCGGCAGTTAATGATCCATATCCCGGTTAAACAACTGATATAGGCTGTTTCATCTTTTATCACCAACGTATTAAGATTATAATCGGTTTCAAGTATTTTTTTCCAAACCAATTTTTGTGTGTCGAAAAAGAAAAATCCGCCTTTACTTCCATTACGTAACTGATAAAAGCCATCGCATCCTGGGACGATCAAAGATGTATGAAAAAAAAGCGACTGTTCGGATGGTGAATATGCAGCTTTGTTGTATAGCTTGTTTTTTGTTTTCAGGTCATAACAGACAATTTCTCCGGAGTCATAAAACAAATACAAATTATTTTTATCTGTCGCCAAATCCTGTAAATCGTCCTTGTTATCTCCTATGTCGAATTTTTCTGATGTATTGTTGCATCGTAATTCATCGAGACATAACAACCATAACCGATTTTGGGAATCCAGAAAAATATCATCAATCGGGTTCTGAATATTCCTTCGAGTAAGATATGCGTCTAAATTTTCTATATATTTTTCCTGACGTAAATTGACACACATTAATTTATGATTATCCTTAATCCATAAGAGCGAATCGCCCTCCTGATAAATCCGATAAAACCCGTTGTATTTTGCTAAGGGGTAAACATGCTGCGATGTCCGGTGAACATATTTGAAGTGCGATCCGTCATAGATATTAAGGTTTCCGTTTGTTGTGAAAACCATTCGCCCGTCAGAGAGTTGCAAAATATAACGGACCTGATTATCGCTTAATCCATTCGATACATTAATCGGAGTAAACACTAAATCATTATTATTCGCTTTTACATCAAATGTTATGAATAGAAATAGGGAGATTACTCTTATAAGTAGCTTCATTTTACAACAGTTCGTTTAAACACTTGAATTTGAGGGAGGAGTTTCCTCCTCCTCTTCTTCATCTTCAAAAGGAGAAGGCGGTTTCTGAGGCCCCTTATTAATCAAAACAACAGCGCATATCAAACCGGTAAGCGCTCCGGACAAATGTCCCTCCCA
>JAVBSK010000118.1:0-4730 GCA_031556755.1 Bacteroidales bacterium
AACTGACGGTACTGCTGAAAAGCATGATGCTTTTGTGGAATCAGATGGAAACGGAGGTTTGATTGAGGAATTAAGTGGAAAATTACTGGCGCAACAAGAACCTGACGCTTCCAGTTTTCCCAATGGAGGATTAAGAAACACGTTCGAAGCCAGAGGATATTCCGCATGGGATCCCTCCTCTCCCGCTTTTATTGTCGACAACACGCTCTGTATTCCAACAGTTTTTATTTCTTATACGGGAGAAGCATTGGATTACAAAACACCTTTACTCAAAGCCATTCATGCAATGAATACAGCGGCTGTAGGTGTTTGCCGTTATTTCAATGAAGATACGGAAAAGGTTATTACCTATCTAGGCTGGGAACAAGAATATTTTCTGGTAGATGAAGCACTGTATAACGCCCGTCCGGACTTGGCATTGACGGAGCGTACCCTAATGGGACATGAATCCGCTAAAAACCAACAACTGGAGGATCATTATTTCGGAGCCATTCCTCCACGCGTACAGGCGTTTATGAAAGATTTGGAATATGAATGTTATCGTCTGGGGATACCTGTAAAGACCCGTCACAACGAAGCAGCTCCCAATCAATTTGAATTGGCTCCTATTTACGAAGAAGCGAATCTGGCCGTAGACCACAACTTGTTATTGATGTCTATCATGGAAAGAGTTGCTGAAAAACATCAGTTCAAAGTTTTGTTACACGAAAAACCATACAAAGGCGTCAATGGATCCGGTAAACACAGTAATTGGTCTATTGGTACGAATACCGGAATCAATTTGCTTTCTCCTGGTAAAGATCAATTTGAGAATTTTAGATTCATCTGTTTTATTACCAATATATTAATGGCTGTATATAAAAATAATGCTTTATTGAAAGCAAGTATTTCCACAGCCAATAATGCATATCGTTTGGGGGCGAATGAAGCTCCTCCTGCAATCATTTCAGTTTTTCTGGGACCTCAAATCAACGAAATCCTATGTAAACTGGAAAATAGTTCAGCCAAAGATGCCGTAGTCATGGGAGAAGATAAGAAAACCGTCCGCCTTGGAGTTGGACAAATTCCCGAATTATTAGTTGATAATACGGACAGGAACCGAACTTCTCCATTTGCTTTTACGGGTAACCGTTTTGAATTCCGGGCTGTAGGAGCTTCCGCCAATTGTGCTTCCGCCATCATCGCTTTGAATTCCGCCATTGCTTATCAACTGGAGCAATTTAAGATTGAGGTAGATGCCTTGATCAATCAGGGAAAATCCAAGCAAGAAGCGTTATTCTTTGTTGTGAATCAATATATCAAAGAATCTAAAGCTATCATCTTTGATGGAAACGGTTATAGTGAAGAATGGAAAGCAGAAGCATTTCGCAGAGGATTGGATTGCGAAACATCCGTTCCTGTTATCTACGATGCTTATACTACTTCTACTTCCGTCAGATTATTTGATGAGCTTGGTGTTTTTACAGAAGTCGAACTTCATGCCAGAAATGAAGTAAAATGGGAAATCTACACAAAAAAAATTCAGATAGAATCAAGGGTTCTTGGCGATCTGGCAATGAACCACATCATTCCTGTAGGTATCAGATATCAAACTCTGTTATTGGATAACGCCTTGAAATACAAAAAACTATTTGAAGGCCAATCATCTGAGGAAAACGGAAATGAAACCATTTCCCTGATCAAAGAAATAAAATATCACCTTTCGGCCATTCGTTCCAAAGTATCAGACATGATTGAAGCTAGAAAAGCGGCCAATAGAATTGAATATGCAAGGGAAAAAGCAATTGCTTATCACGACACCGTATTTCCATTTTTGGATGATATACGCAAACATATCGACGAACTGGAGTTAATTGTTGACAATGAAATGTGGCCTTTGCCTAAATACAGGGAGTTACTGTTCGCCAGATAAATAATTAGAAGTTTTCATACGGCTCTGTGGAAAATATACATTGATTAACGTAAGGTCGATAAGCAATAGACCAGAGGTCTTGAATATCAATAGAAAATGTATTTCCCCTATTGATTATTGCCCGAAGGGAATTTATACTAATGTCCTACCCGGACAAAATAAACCGGAATGCTTGTATAATTGCTATTGATATGATTTTCCTCCGGAAAAATATATTGATAATTAACTATTTACTGTGAAAATTATATCGAACTCACATTAGATCATATACAATATCTCCTGGGATATCAAGTTACAACAAGACCGAACCAAGTCGTTTAAAGTTTTATTCCCATTTTCTTCATCAAGAAACAGGCGTTCATATTTTCAGCAACTCCCTCCCTCAATTGATAGGAGAACCTGAGTTCATCTCCTGTGATATCGGCTTCAAAACGATAATTTTTAATTTTATCTGGAAATTTTTCTGCCAAACTACCTAACATCAGATCATGTGTGGCTATGATTCCGCAGGCATTAAGAGAAATGAATTGCTGTACCAATGCCAGGGAACCTTTCTGTTTATCAACCGAATTGGTTCCTTTAAGTATTTCATCCAGGCTAATAAATAATTTTTTTCCACTTTCCAACTCATCAATAATCATTTTCAACCTTTTCAATTCAGCGAAAAAATAAGATTCGTTATCCGAAAGAGAATCGGATGTTCTGAGACTTGTAATCAATTCAGCTGGACAAAGTTTCATAGAATCCGCACATACAGGAGCTCCCAGACAAGCCAATAAGTAATTTACCCCAAGCGTTCTCAAATAGGTACTTTTCCCGGCCATATTGGCACCTGTCACGATTAAAAAATACGGATGATTAAGTATCTCTATATCATTCTTCACACATACATCACGATGCATCAATGGATGTCCCAGGTTTTTACCCTCAAAAACAAAATATGCGTCAGTGATTTCGGGAAAAACATAAGCGGGATGATTATGGGTAAAGAGACCTAACGAAATCAATGCATCATATTTTCCCAATGCTTCTATCCAGGTTTTTAATAAAGGAGCATTTTTTTGTTGCCATTTTTCGATTTTTATAGAAACCCTGATATCCCACAAAAACATAACATTCAAAAGCAGCCTGGCAGGAACGTTGAAACGTAAATCCAGGTTACCTAATAACCGAGACAATTGCCGGAGTATTTCCGAGGCCGATTGATTTTCCTGATAGAATTCTTGTCGGATAGAATTCAATTCTTCCGATACAAATTGTTGAGACTCTGCAATTCGTATCAATTCAGAATAAGATGAAAACATTTTTTCTTTCTTCCCAACCAGGAACTGCAAAGCGTCAATCTTTTTCTTCCGGCACTCTCCTATCAATAATCCGGACACAATAGCAAGACCCAAAGTCATTGTTACCGGTAATACACCAACAGACATTAAAACAATCAATATAAGCCAGATACAAGGTATAACATAAGTCAAGAAAGTCCAGATTTTATTATTGGTGAAATAAGTAGGAAAATCAATGAATTCATTCACTTCTCTGAGGTCTGTATCCTGACTTGGATTCAATTGTCCCGTAACCACAAAATGTTGCATCAACTTCGGAGCAAACGATAATTCCCTCACAGCCTCCTGTCTTTGAAGGATATCTTGCTTTTTTGTCTCCGGATATTCAAACCAATCAGCCAACAGTTTTTTTCCATAGGCTGTACAAGTTCTGTTAAGAGACTGAAATAAAGACTTGTTTCCGAAAATATCCAGATCTAAACTGAAATGATGCAGGGAGGAAATCCGTTCTTTATAACCGTCAAAAGCGGAGAAATCATAATCAATTGCTTTCAATTCATTCGAGTCAAACAAAATAGAAGTGCGGATATAATCTCTTTTGATAAATAATTGATTATGTCTGACAACAAAAAACAGAAAGAGTATAATCGCTGCCAGAACAATACAGAAGACAGCCATTGCATTTCCCCAGAACAGATAGACAGTTGTTCCTGCCAACAGAACAATAAATAAACGCAATATACTGACAATAGCCATGGAACGCTTTGTCTTGGTTAGTTCAGCTTGGCGAATCCGGATATCCTCCGTGTAATAAGATTGAAGTGTTTTCATTTTTTATGGAAATGATGCATATCATAATATTTGGGTAAATAATATCCCCAAAGAAAATTTCTTTTTGTAAATTCCTGAACAACAGGATGTCCTTTGTAAAATGTACCGGGAACATTGATGTCATATACCGCCCTTTCGGGTTGGTTAAGCCTGTCCTGATACGGAGCTTTCCACATCAATGGATTATAAAGTGGATTAATATCTATCGCCTTACCCATGGCATGGCGGGACAAACGAGTTGTTCCAGCAACTTTCCGGTAACAAAAAGCGGAAGTATTATTCGCAGCCATAGACAATTCATCATTCCAATCATAAGCCACAATCGGCACTGCTTGGGAAACAGGAAACTTGATCTGTTTTATCAATTCAAAAATAGCGACAATATCCTCTTTAATAGATTTATTTAATAACACTTGTCCTTGGTGCAAGCGATTGTCTGTAGAATAATATTCCACATCAATTAAAACCAACTGTTCGATGATTTCCTGAGGAGCCGGAGCACCTTTGACAGCTTCTTCAAAAGACATCCGACTATCTATAATGATGTCTAATTTTTCTATTTTCACAACTTTCTGAATTTCTTTTGCTTCTTTGATTTCTTTGGAATTTTCAGTATTTTCAGTTTTCTGACAACCCAATAAATTCAATGAAGAAATAATCAAAACGGATACAATGAATTTAGTCACAAAACAACAATATTTTAG
>JAVBSK010000048.1:0-3433 GCA_031556755.1 Bacteroidales bacterium
ACCTCCGGTCTATTGCTTATGTCGGACTCTCGTTGATATAAGAAATTTCATAATCTTTTAAGAATAAGCATTTAAATCAATCCTCGGATTTTAAACAGTTTCCAAGTAGGGAGAGAAAAAAACATTAATTGTGTCGTATGAAAAAAATCGGTTTTTTATCTCTCTTAATTTTGTATTTTTGCGTCAAATGCGATTGAAATCATATTGGAAATGTAGCAATACTACATTTGTATTATCTTTTGGCAGATTTAGACTTTTTTATATCCTTGTACTCGGCTTATTTTTGCGTTGAATATATCAATCATATACAAAAATTATATCATAAAATTCATGAGAAACTTAATCCTATTAGCGATTGCACTGTTGTTCTCTTTGGGAAATATACAGGCTGAATCAGGCAAAACGATTGCTATCCAGACTAAAAATACCAGTCTGGTCTACAAAGTAAATGACAAAAACAAGGTTTGCCAATCGTATTTTGGCAGTAAACTGACAGATTCGGATTGTGCGTTGGTTGGCGTTTCAGACAATGAAATCGCTCCGGCTTTCGGAACAAGTTACGTACATCAACCGGCTATCCGGACGGTTCATGCTGATGGAAATACTTCCACTGAACTGGTTTTCGACAGAACGGAAACAAAAAGAATCAATAACAACCAGGTTCAGACAGATATATACCTTAAAGATACGTTCTTCCCTTTTTACGTAAAAATTTCATTTAAAACGTATGAAAAAGAAGACATTATCGAACAATGGACAGCGTATTCCCACAATGAAAAAAAGCCGGTTACATTGTATGATTATGCCTCCTCCTGCCTGAGTTTCCAGGCGACACATTATTATATGACCGAATTTTATGGCAACTGGGCTGATGAAATGCATATGACCGAAACCCAGCTGGTTCGCGGAACGACGACTATCGATTCCAAGTTGGGAGTTCGTTCCAATCAATACGGACATGGTTGTTTTTACCTTTCACTGGAAAAGCCATCGGCCGAAGAAAGTGGAAAAATTATTGGAGGAACATTGGCGTGGCCAGGCAGTTTTTCTTTGCAATTCAATATAGATAATCAGGAGAAATTACGTGTCATTTCCGGAATCAATTCTTTTGCCGGGCAATATATCCTGGAAAAAGGAGAGGTTTTAACAACTCCTGCTCTACTTTATACTTACAGTGAAGATGGAAAAGGAACTGTTTCCCGCCGTTTCCACCGTTGGGCGCGTCAATATGGCGTGTATAATGGCACCAAACCTCACATGACGTTGATGAACAATTGGGAAGCTACTTATTTCAACTTTGATAATGAAATCCTTACCGGAATTATTGATGATGCTGCTAAAATGGGATTTGATTTGTTCTTGCTGGATGATGGTTGGTTTGGAAACAAATATCCCAGGAATAACGATGATGCAGGACTTGGTGACTGGGACATTAATAAGAAAAAACTTCCCGACGGTTTAGGTTATTTAGTTAAAGAATGTCAGAAAAGAAATATTAAGTTCGGAATCTGGCTGGAACCTGAAATGGTAAATCCCAAAAGTGAATTGTATGAAAAACATCCTGATTGGGTGATTACTCAGCCGAACCGGCCTTTGGATTTGAGCCGTAACCAGTTGATTCTGGACTTGTGTAATCCTGCGGTTCAGGACTATGTGTTCAATGTGGTAGATAAAACAATGAGCGAAACGAAAGATATATCTTATATTAAATGGGATTGTAATCGTTTTGTGACAAATTCAGGTTCTTTTTATTTACCGGCCAATAAACAATCTCATTTATGGATTGAATATGTCCGCGGATTGATGAACGTGCTGAAACGTGTTCGTGAGAAATATCCTGATGTAACCATCATGGAATGTTCCGGCGGAGGCGGACGTATTGATTATGGTACATTGCCCTATTTCGATGAATTTTGGATCAGCGACAATACAGATGCTCTGGATCGCATCTTTATCCAATGGGGAACCACTCAATTTTATCCCGCTATCTGTCTGGCAAGTCACGTATCTGTTTGTCCTAACCACATTACAGGTCGTACGGTGCCTTTGAAATTCCGTTTTGATGTGGCTACTTCCGCTAAATTAGGTATGGATTTGCAACCTCGCCAAATGTCGGAAGATGAAAAAGCATTCTGTAAAATCGCGTTGAAAGACTATAATAGCGTCAAGGAAGTCGTTCAGTTCGGAGATTTGTACAGGCTACTTTCTCCCTATGAAAGCACCAGAGTGGCGATGATGTATGCATTGGAAGATCAATCCCGCGCAGTTGTTTATTCATTCCTGAAGAAAAAAGAAATAAACGGAAATCGTCAGGTATTATATCTTCACGGACTTAATCCAGATAAACAATACCGTTTGCACGAACTGAATAAGATACCTAATCGTTGGTCGAGATTCGACTCTCTGGAAGGAAAAACATATTCAGGAGCTTATCTGATGAATTGTGGAGTCTCTTTCTATATGGGAGATGAATACGAGAGTATCGTATTTGAAGCGGTTGCTCAATAAAAAAAAAGCTTTTTTAAATAAAAAAAATGAGGTTGTCCGATTCAGACAACCTTATTTTTTGCATATAATTCAAAAAGAATCTATTTGATAACTTTTTTGTTTTTACCTGCTACGCTGATGATATAAACTCCTTTTGAGAGGACAGGTATCAGTTTGTTTGTAATTCCTGTTGCAATTTGCTGTCCCGTAGAATTGAGCACTTGTACGCTTTTATCCATCAGACTGTTCACTAGGAAACCATTCTCGTTTACGTCTATCTGAAAATCCGTATCATCTTTAGTCTGAAAGATTGAAGTGAAATTTTTTGAAACGGAGGTAAAAGGACTTCCCGCATAGGATTGATCCAGAGCCTGGACTCCAACCGTATAATTACCGTTTGGGACATTCATTATATATTCTTTTACGTGGGAAGAAAGAGATGTCTGTAAATCGGTGCCTACTTTAAGCTTACCGGTATTGACATCCGCAGGAATCATCATCCATATTTTATTATTATTGTTATTTTTTACGTAAATATTGTAACGCAGGGCTTGTTTGGACGTAATATCATCGGAAGACTCCCCCCAGGTAATCTTTAATTGATTGTTTTTATAACTCATATCGACAGAAGCCGGTGCTGTAGGTGGTTGGTTATCGGGGCGTCCGGTCTCCTGGGGACGATTTTCGTAGATTCGTACGGGTGAAGGATACATATCCCCAGCATCAGAACCCTTTTCTCCGGCTAGCACAAGGTCCATATTGCCATCGCCGTTGATATCCCCCATATTGATTCCCCCGTTATTGACGGGAAAAAGAGGCTTGGAACTATCCCATATGAATTTCTGATTTTCATTCTGATAGTACACGCGAGTCAGGTCTTTTGAACCGTCATATCCATTCATGATCATATCCATGCGTCCGTCATTGTTGAAATCGGCTACCAGGA
>JAVBSK010000416.1:0-4639 GCA_031556755.1 Bacteroidales bacterium
TCAGAATCTGATTCGCTATGAAACAGATCAGGAGATTAATATAAAAGGAGATACTGTGTTATTAGACAATAAAATTCTAAACAAATATACTTTCCGGAAGAACTATTATTTCATGGCGGGCGATTATTGCTTAGATTCTAAAGATTCCCGCTATTGGGGCTTGCTTCCCGAAGACCATATTGTGGGCAAAGCTGCCTTTATCTGGAAATCGGAAGATATATTTACGGGAAAATACAGATGGGATAGGTTTTTTAGAACTATAAACTAAGAGCTAAGAACTAAAAATTAAAGAGGTGAAGAGTTACAAGTTGTGAGATAAAGTAAGAGTAATCTGTGTGAAATAATTAAAACACAGTGCGCCTTATGCAACTTTGTGGTTCAAAAAAGAAACTAAAAATGGGTTTGAGTAAGAACAATATCACACAGGTTACACAGATTGTCACGGATTTATTTAAATATTTATCTGTGAGAGTCCGTGTGTTTCGTGTGCTCTGTGTTCTAATACTGATGCCGGTGTTATCCACTGTTTTTGTGATAGACCATGACCTGGCCAATGGGGTGGTTTCCGGAAAATATTTTTGGTTCTATGGTTCTATGGGAATATTAAGTATAATCTCATGTACTGCGATCTTTATCTACAAACCTGTTTTCCGGTTTTCAATATTGGATTTATTAGTTATTGGTTTTTTCGCCAATGTTTATATTTCGTCTTTGCTGATTAATGATGCTTCCCAAAACACAACAAAACTTGTTATATTGGCTTTGTTGTTGGTGTTGTATTTTAATTTCAGTTTGTTTTTTAAACACGAAGACACGAATACACAAAGATATATTTACTTTTTCCTTATCCTTACCGGATTGGTCGAAGCTATTTGGGGACTTCGACAACTTTACGGTTTTTCTCCATCCCAACATTCTCTATTTAGACTCACCGGATCATTTTTTAATCCGGGTCCTTATGCCGGATATCTGGCAGTCGTATTCCCGCTGGCATTGTATTTTGCATTGAAACTGAGGATCGACGTCGTTACAAACGACGCCGAACAAAGTCGATTTATAGAATTACACAGAGTTTTAATTTATTTACTTTGTAATGGGGTTAGATTTATTTCGATTGCAACTTGCATTACTATTCTCCTTGTTTTGCCTGCTGCTATGAGTCGCGCGTCGTGGTTGGCTGCAATCGCCGGAAGTCTAATTGTATTGACCGGATATTATTCCAATCGATTTGCGCATATCAAGAAATATTTAAGTATAGATAAGAAAAAAGTGTTGGCTGTTTCGATAATTGTAATCGCCTTACTATTCCTCGCATTATCCGGAATGTATTTCCTGAAAAAAGATTCGGCGGATGGACGCGCGTTGATGTGGAAAATCTCTTTAGATGTTATAAAAAAACATCCGTTTGGAGTAGGTTTAGGAAACTTTTCCGGAGCTTACGGAGATGCCCAAGCTGTTTATTTTGCAAGCGGACAAGCAAGCGAAACCGAAGAATATGTCGCCGGAAGTCCTGAATATGCTTTTAATGAATATCTCCAGATAGCGATAGAAACCGGCCTGCTTTCTCTTTTATTATTTTTGGCGATAATAGTCGTAGCTCTCCGTAAGATGATAAAAACAAAAGCCTGGGGTAAGATGGGGGCTTTGGTTTCCTTATTGGTTTTTGCCTGTTTTTCATATCCTTTCAGTGTATTGCCTTTTTTGATTATATTTGTGTTTTTGATCTATCGAAGATCGAACACGGATGACACTGTATACGCCGATTCTCACGGATTTTTAAATGAAAAAACAGGTGTTAATCCGTTTATTCCGTGTCTTCTGTGTGCTTTTATTTGTTTAACAATCACGTCTTTTTGCCTTTACAAAGAATATCCCGTTTATCAGGCTTATAAAAGCTGGAATACGGCAAGGATTTATTATAATGCCGGACTATACAAAGATGTTGCTGAAGATTACAAAGAACTATATCCGTTATTGAATGACCAGATACAGTTCTTGTTTGAATACGCGCAGAGTTTATCTAAATCGGAACAATATGCGGAAAGCAACCGGATATTAGAACGAGCGATCCAGATCAGTTGCGACCCCATGTTGTACAATATTATGGGGAAGAACTACCAGGCGTTGAAAGCATACGAACAAGCAGAAGTTTGTTTCATTCAATCAACCCGGATAGTTCCCAACCGGCTTTATCCGTTTTACCTGTTAACCAAATTATACCATGAGATGGGTTCGCAGGAAAAAGTGAATGAAATGGCTGATATTGTGCAAACAAAAGAGCCCAAAGTCCATTCAAGGGCGGTGGAAGAGATGAGGGAAGAAGTTCAAGAACTAAAAACTAAGAGCTAAAAGTTAAAAACTAAAAATAATGATCGGTCTATTAAAAAATTGGCACATTGGCATATTACCACATTTGCACATTGTTTTATTGGCATATTGCTTCATTGGCATATTGTTATCCTGTTCTTCGAAAAAAGAAGAAAGTGAAGAACTGTCGGAAAATCCGGAAATCATTGATGATAAACCGGCAGAAGTAAAAGCGATGTTGTTGGAACCATCTGATTTCAGTCACGAATTGATTTCCAATGGGACGATATCCGCTATGAGAAGAGCTGACCTCAGGTTTCAGGCTAATGAAATGATCTCCCGTATTTATGTAAAGAATGGAGATCAGGTTTCGCAAGGACAAAAAATCGCCGAATTAGATCAGTTCAAGTTGAAAAGCAACCTGGAGCAATCGAAAGATGCTTTCGAACGCTCTAAATTAGATCTGCAGGATGTGTTGATAGGACAAGGATATACCTTGAAAGACAGTGCAAAAATTCCTGAAGAAGTGATGAAAATAGCAAAAGTAAAGAGTAACTACGATCAAAGCAGGATTAATTATCAGGTGGCCGAATACAACCTGAAAAATGCCAGTTTATATGCTCCGTTCGATGGCGTTATCGCTAACTTATTTTCCAAAGAACACAACCAACCCTCCGGAGCCGAACCCTTTTGTTCGGTCATCGACAATCAGTATCCCGAAGTGACATTTTCAATCCTGGAAAACGAATTAGCTCTGGTTCAGCGGAATGACAGAGTCATGCTTACTCCGTTTTCCATTGGAAACTACACGACAGAAGGCTATATAACAGAAATCAATCCTGCTATAGATAAGAACGGGATGGTACGGGTAAAAGCTACGCTCAACAACAAATCCGGAAAATTATATGATGGAATGAATGTAAAAATCCGAGTCCAGCGCCTGTTGAAAAATCAACTGGTTATCCCTAAAACAGCGCTCGTTCTCCGAACAAACAAGCAAGTTATCTTTACCTTGAAAGGAGGTAAAGCCGTATGGAATTATGTACAAACCGGAGCGGAAAACTCCGACAGCTATGTCATTACCGAAGGGTTGCATCCGGGTGACAGCGTGATCTATGAAGGGAATCTTAATTTGGCGCACGAAGCGGCTATTAGAACTAAGAACTAAGAGTTAGTTCTTAACTCCATGAACATGATAAAATTCCTAATCTCCCGCCCCATTTCCGTCCTGATGGCTTTCACAGCCCTCTTCATTTTGGGGATTATCACATACCTGAATATTCCCGTCTCGCTGCTGCCGGACATTGCTATTCCCGAGATTACAATACAAATATCAGGAGAGAATACGTCCGCCCGTGAACTGGAAAATACGGTAGTGTCACCTGTTCGCCAGCAGATGTTGCAAATATCCAAGTTGAAGGATATCCGTACGGAAACACGTGACGGAAGCGCTATTGTGCGATTACTTTTCGAATACGGAGTGAATACGGATCTGGCTTTTATCGAAGTCAACGAAAAAATAGATGCCGCCATGAACTACCTGCCCCGCGAAACGGAACGTCCGAGAGTCATCAAAGCCAGCGTTACGGATATTCCGGTGCAATACCTGATGCTGACCTTGCGGGATGATTCCCCGGATGCTGAAAATCAATCACGCTTCCTGGAACTCAGCGAATTTGCCGAGACGGTAATCAAACGCAGGATAGAACAGTTACCCCAGATCGCCATGGTCGACATCTCCGGGATGATGAGAAAACAAGTAGTCATTATTCCCGATAAAAATATACTGGAAGCATCGGGAATAACACTGTCAGATATAGAACGAACGTTGAACAACAACAATGTGGAACCCGGAAGTATGACCGTCCGTGACGGATATTACGAATATAATATCCGCTTCTCAGCCGTATTGCGAACGATTGAAGACATCAGAAACATCTACATCAGCAAAAACAACCGGATTTATCAATTAAAAGATTTAGCCCGGGTGGAGTTAACAACGGAAAAAGAAACCGGCTCCATTTTATACAACGGAAAAAGAGCCGTGGCGCTGGCCATTATCAAACAATCGGAAATAAATATGGATAACCTGCAACAAGCCTTGACAGAATCCACCGAATATTTCCGCCGGAATTATCCGGAAATCGAATTTTCCGCTTCACAGAACCAAACAGAACTACTCGATTATTCCATCTCCAACCTGAAACAAAACCTGATACTGGCGTTCCTGTTCGTTTGCCTGATATCCATTTTCTTCATGAAAGACCTGAAATCCCCCCTGATTATTGGTCTGATCATGTTTGTTTCCTTGGTGATTACATTCTTATTTTTT
>JAVBSK010000022.1:0-18173 GCA_031556755.1 Bacteroidales bacterium
CGGGAATAAAACATTTTGTCTTTGATTTCGGTTATGTTTTCCGACTGAGTTCCTGTTTGTTCTACTTTACCCTGCGGTTGGTTGCAGGATGTAAATGTAGCCGTTGTGGCTATTGCCAGCAGTACGGCTACGGTTTTTAGATTCAAATTTCTTTTTTTCATTAATTGTAAGTATTTGTTATTGATTCTGTTGGTTTAAAAGAAAGACTAAAAGCATTGTTTATGTTTCCATTTACAACATATTATGGATTCCGTAAGTTTTCCTCTCCTCCTCTACATTTAATAAATTTTCTCCATGTATAAGTTTGGAGAATAGATACAAAACCGATTACCGTCATACAAACAGATGACAGCAACCGGCCTGGCATTTAATTTCACGGAACTCTTTCTGATTTATTAGAACTGGGTATTAAATCCAATAAATAATTGGAATTTTGGCTGCATGGTTCCTTGTGCTGCTACTGAGTATTGCGGTTCTGCAAATATATTGAATATGGCTTTGTCTGCTTTTAATACTTTTCCGATACCTAACCCTAAAGGAATATTGTATTTTCCGCTATTCAGGTCGAACGACCAGATTCCGGTGCTGCGTAAATAAGTGCCTCCTCCCAATTGCCACATGCCAAATAGCTGTGGGGTAAGCAGGCTTATATCCGCCCGGTCGTCATCTCCGGCAAAAGAAGTTTGCCATTGTAGTAGAGTTCCGAATTGGACTACATGGCTTTTGGAGAAGAAAGCCATAGCCGACAATCCGGTTTGCCATTTACCTTGTCCCAGGTTATGGCTGCCTGTAGGAGCAATTAACAGAGGACCTGCCCCGTAGCTGAGTCCTTCCTGACTCGGGAGCTTGTAGATAGCAAATACGCTGAAGTCGCCGAACCCGGTTGTCGGTGAGTTTACTGGTAATGATTCAGTGACAATAGGCATAGTGGCCCGGAAGAATACACGCCCCACAGGCTGTGCATAGCGAAACATCAATTGGTTCATCGTTAAATCTTCCGCCCCATAGAAAGAAGGCATCACATAGTTGTGTACGTTAAATGCTTTTTTAGGAGACAAAGGATTGTTGGCTTGTTTGAGGGTTTCGGCATCTAATTGATGTTGTTGAGCCATTACATTCGTTAATGAGCAGATTAAAAAACAAACTGCAATCTGACAGATCTTAAAAACTTTGTTCATAGAGTTTCTTAATTTTTGTTTATAGTGTTCCTTATAGTTATAGTATATTATTGTAAGTATATAAGAGCTCGTTTACTTTATTAGAATTCATCGTATACAATCACGTTAAATTCGTTATTTATAATTGTATCGAAAGTGAATTGCTCTGTCGTTTCATACATAATTTAATTTTACATTATTGTATTTACAAGAAGTAAAGGTGAAATAAACTTTTACAGATTTCAATTCTATTTTCACCAAACTGACAATATCGGCTACCGAATCGTCAAATTTCACAATAAGGTACTCTTTATGCTTATGTTATTTTAGTATTAAATAACAATTATTAAGATAACAAATATTACGTTTTTTTGTTTTGTGAAAAGTATACTTCCCTTTTCTACAAGTTGTATAATGACGGTTAGTTATGGCTATCTCCTTTTGTCAGAGTAAAAAATAAAAGGGAAGTTTTTCTTATGAAGAATAACAATGGATACCTATCATATCCACAAAAAAGTACGTGGATATTATTTTAGAATAAATCTCCAAGGGTTATCTTTCCATTCTCCGGAATAATCAATACCAATCCGGGGAGTAGTAATGTAAGAAACAGGTTCTTCTGAGTTTTCAATCCAAAGTTTTTCTGACGGCAGTATTTCTCCGTAAAAGTTGGAATTTAATTGCAATTGTTTGCCGATTCGTCCCGGGCCGGATACCGTTTCCGTTCCCCTGATCAGTACAGCTTGCGGTTCGTTTTCTTTTCCTGTGACAATATTCAGCATCCAATACATTCCATAAATAAGGTATACATATATTTTTCCACCCTGGTGATACATGACTTCAGTTCTCCGGGTGCGTCCTTTCGAGGCATGGCAAGCTTTATCTTCCTCTCCACGGTAAGCTTCCACTTCTGTGATACGGAAACGTTCGACATGCCCGTCCTCAAATTGGCGAATGAGGAATTTTCCAATTAATTCGGGAGCTACGATCAAGACATCCCGTTCAAAGAAAGCACGAGAAAGTTTCTCCATACAAAATTCTTTTAGTTTATTTTCACCGCTTGTCCGATGAATGAAATAGCATAGATAATGGGGGGTGTTCCTAATATTCTTCTCATGCGATAATAATTTCTAATCCACAATTATCCTTTTGGTTGTCCAAAAACCATTACTTTTAATTTTTATGATATAAATTCCGGATGTAATATTTTTTGTCGAAACCGGTATTCCGATGGTGAAATTCCCGGATTGATTTTCGGAAACTGATTGCCAGACGCATCTACCGTCAATGGAATAAAGTTCGATAAAAACATCAGATAAGATATCTAACGTTGATTGGATGTAAATATTATCGGATGCAGGATTAGGAAACACATTCACAGCGCTTTCACTCCGTATCTGCGAATTGGATAATCCCTGGCCTTCCAATGGCTCCAGGGGTTCAATATACCATTGTTGGTTTTCACTTCCGGCAATGTTGTTATTGTATTGAATCACCGGATTGTCATTGCTCAAACTTCCTCCGCTGTTGTTGGCAGATTTCCCGGAAGCTACATTTTCCAATCCATAAAGTCCTCCTGTTTTGACCGGGGTTATTTTCCATTTCTGATAACTATTCTGATTATTGATCGCTTTTTGTATCAGGTTATTTTGTCCATCGACAGCCGTTATGGCCAAACCGGAATTTCTATTGACTATGCGGTATTCTCCGTTACCTAAAGATTCGATTTTCCAATGTTGGCTTTTGTTTCCTTCTACGGCAGCCCATGTTACGAGTTGTTCATTTTCATTTTTTGAGTTATTTTTAACGGTAATTCTGTTGTAGGAACGTTTATTTGTGATAGAATAATAGAAATCACTTGTCTGAAAAGGGGGAGTCGGAAGTTCGGGTTCCATTTTCTGGAATGTTTCCGAAAGATAAGCAACCCTATTGGAAATGTAATTATTCAGAAAAGTAATATATTCAGTATAGGTATTGAACAAAAAAGGCTCGTTGTATACTTTCCGGTTCAGCACCTGCCATTTTTCAAAATTCTTTTTCTGAGATGCATCCAGAGAAACAGATAATTCCGCAATGTAATCCTTGATGTGCTTCTCAATGCCGAGGGCGACAAGTTCTTTCCATCTTTTATTCAGGGCCAACAAGAACCATTCATCGGTGTAGAATTGATTGATCCATGCTTTGGGGTTGAATCCCACATCTTTCATCAATGCACGTACAGGATCAGCCACCTTATCCGTAATCCGGAAATCGTTATTGAAAGCGATATCATAGTCCCAGAGTGGACCAAAATAGAAGCGGTTATCATTCCGTTTTTTGTAGATATAAGTACTCCAGAAACAATCCGGATTACCGGTTAGTTCCGATGCGATGTACCAGTTGATGAGGGAAGTCGTGTCTACCCTGCTCCTGTATCCGGTGACGGGATCTTTGTAAGAAGCCGAAAACAGGACGGATTCGAAATTGCGGGTAAATTCGGTGATATATGCCAGTTGCTCTTTATTAATTTCATCATCTTTCGGATATTTGACCGTGAATTTCAATCCTTTGTCCGAATAGAATTTGACCGGTTCCGAGTCTGCGAATCCATCGATTTCGAGCAGATATCCTCCGGAAATATCCGGTAAAGTAGTGGACAGGGAATCTTGTTTTTCTCCCGGGACACGGTCTCCTGTGCGTTCTATCTGGTCAGTGACCATATAGTTTCCTATGAAATTATTGTTGAGATATACATCTGCAAAGCAGACGGAAGGTGTAAATTCCATGCCAATAAATTTACTGATTTCAAAAGCAATGGCATTGCGTATCAAACTTTTGTCCGAGTGATTTGCCAACAAGACCCAGTTTTTTTCTTTGGCGGGCAAATGGAGGAATCTTGTTTTTTCATTCAACTTGATCCGGTAAGGCTTCTTGGGTAGGTTCCATGTCGAATTTCCTCTCCCTCTGATTTCCATCGACATATTGAGTTTTTGCATTGTATCAGCGCTTACGACCTGAACACTTCCGGGTATCCAAAGCTCTTTATTTAAAATAGGAGCTTTGTTTTCTGTTGTCAGGTAAATAGTGGGCAGGTTAGTCAGTTGTATTTGCGCTTTGGATATCGCCCAATACGAAGAAATGACGATAATGATCAAAAAAGTAAGTATTTTCTTCATTTCTAAAGTTTTTAAAGAACAATTTTTCTTGTATATGTTTGATTCAACACTCTTGAATTGACAACAACAATATACATGCCACTGTCTAATCGGGTTGAAAAAATATGATTCTCAGATTCTGTATAAACTATAATTTTACCCATGATGTCATAAATCCGTATGGAAGAGTTTTTATCCGGAACTTGTACGTATAACTTATCTCCGGAAGTCCAGACATCAATGAGTTCACTCATTTTCTTTTTACCCAGGGAAGTCGGTATGACCGGAGCATAGGCTATTCCTTCAAGGAAAATAGCGGATGTAGCTCCCGAAATACCTTTTCCGGCATGGACAGTTCCTTCAACCAAAGACATGCGGTCAAAATGGGCGATGCAAGTGGAAGTGCGGCTGATAAAAAAATATACCGAGGCAGGGAGGTTGGCCGGTGTCACAAAACTAAAACTGACATCCTTATAATTACCGAAACCTTCTGTCGGACTGGTATAGTTGTATTCTGCAAAGTAATTACTGAAATATCCTCCTAGCCTCACTGTGTATCCGGCGCCCGCCGGGCTGGTATCTTTGTGAGATAAATGCCGGAATGAAACTTTGTATGCCGTATTAGGAAGCATTCCTTCCAGTTTTTGCCACAAACTCATTCCTTCATTTCCGGCGCCGTATCCGTGCAGCATGAAAGCACAATCTCCTTCTGCCAAGGAACGCATGGATGCATAACCGGAATTAACAGTTAGATTGTTGGCTCTTGAACCGGAACCGTAGTAGGAATCCAATGTATACCAGTCAGCCGCTTTGGACCTGGTATCAGCAGGTCTGGTTACAGGATCATAACCAGAGATGTATGATGCGACCGTTTCAAATCCCGGATTGAGAAACAGATTCCGTTCGTCATATATACCTGTTTTAGCCGAAGAATTGTTTGCTGCGCTGAGAATATCAGGAAAATTCATGGATACGTTCGGGGTAAGAGTCGTTTTATAATTTCCGTTTTCATAAACATAAATTTTGTCTCCTTTCTGAGCAAAACGGACAATCCCTGAGTTTGCCGGAACATAATTGATATAGCCGTTTCCTATTAAGATGGGAGCTCCGGTAGCTTGTATTTCCAATGTGAAATCACTCAAGGATGGAGTAAAATAATCCAAATCAACGATATTTACACATCCGAAGTTTTGAGATTCAGGCAAATCCGGGGAATAAGGATAGCCGTTATTCGAATCATCCTGCATTTGTAAAGCCGAGAAAAGTGATTGCTGAGGGATAGCCGCTTTCGTTGTGTGAGCGCTTGACCAGGATAAGAAATTTTCTATGTTTTCTGTAGATTGCGTACGTATTTCTATGTTGTGTTTGTGCGAGCCTATCAGAGGAACGACGGCGCTTATTTCCTGTTGTGTTGCCGATACCTTTTCGATTAATAATTTGCCGTCGACAAAAATACTTGTCGGTGCGTTTGTATTCAAATGGAGGGTGTATTGTTCTCCGAATAAAGTTTCCAGGGTGCCTGACCAGATATTCAGACCGTTTTCGTTTTTTTTGTTCAGTCCCGTTCCGTCCGGTTGATGGGGATTGTTCAACAGATAGTCTATGACGACGACTTTTTTATCCCGTCCGAGATAGACAAATGACAATAGGCCTTCGTTCAATAATCGGGGATGGTCGACTTGTGGTTCGGAACAGAAACGGTTCTTATCCATATCCGAAATCAGACCCCAGTCAGCATAACCGCTTGCGGATGTGGCAGCATAAACTTCCGCCCCGTTGGCAATTACATAAGCATTATCAAAAGCGTCTATAACTATTTGGGAACGGCAGTATGAATTTACATTGACTCCGTTTTTTTTCACAATATTGACTTTCCAGTTTCCATCGGAATCCCTGAAACGGTGATGTAATACGGCTTTAGTGCGTGAAGTCGTCCAGTTGGAATCCGTTCCGTCCGTCATGTATGAATTCAGGATATGTATACGTCCTTTGCTGTCCGTCGCTTGTGATTCCTGATTGATGTATCCTTTATTATACGGAATGATCGCCACTTTCAGACTACCGATTCCTTGTCTCAAGCAAGCTCCGGAATTTCTGGAATCCGTAGGATTGATATTTTCCGTAGTAGCAACCTGTGTCCCGTTAGTGTCTTTCCAGCTTCTGCCATGGTCATCGCTGTATGCATACGAAATGTCGTGATTGGAACCTCCTCCGAAATCATCTCTCCAACACCAGGAAACATGTAGCCTTCCGTTCGTGTCATAATCCATCCGGTTGATGTAGGCGCAAGCATTCGGGGTATAATCCATGCCTTGTACATAGCGTCCGATCAAGGACCATTTGTGTGTATTTCCATTGTATTCCCTGAGGTAACTGTCTCCGTCTCCGCTGAGCTTATACCGGCATTCGAACAATAAATTTCCATCGGGTTTGGAGATGAACCGGGGGTAAGTAACATCCGGAACGGTAACGCCGTCTACCATTTGGGAGATATCCTGTCCGAAATTGCTTGCCGACCATTTCATGGATTGGGTTTCATTGGCCAGACCAATGGCAGAACGACGGTAATGTAAAGTAGTGTTGTGATGGTCGTATGACAAATGGATAGTTCCGTCATTCGCACAAATACCCATCGAAATTACATTATGTGCGTCATCCGCTGTATTTTTGTGGTTCAGTACGATCTCTTTCCAATCTCCCGAAGGAAGTTTACGACGGGCGATACAAACGTTGCGCGTTCCATTATAATAAACGGTGTATTGATAACCCTTATAAGTTAACAGAGCGTCTTGCTGGAAAGCTTGTCCGGTCAGTTGTTCCTGAGCGGAAAGTACGTAAGAATCGGAAGATGCCAGGCTTTCTCCTGTTCTCACGAAAGAGATTCCCTGCGGCGTTTGTGGAAACAAGACAAACGATACTGTCGTCAATAAAAAGAATAAAAAAAATTTCTTTCTCATCAGGATGAGTTTTTATAATTACTGTTGTATTTTACCTTGCCAGGTAAACTGTACAAAGTTCTTTATTCCGAGTTAAATATAAGTCTAATTTTCAATCAAAAATGTATAATATTCAATCAAAGGGACGAAGCTCCGTACTTGTATTTGCCTTTATATATTCGCTGGGAGTAACTCCAAACTCATTTTTGAAACAGGATGTGAAATATTTGGGATCTGAGAATCCCACGGCGTAGGCCACATCGGAGATGCTCCCGCTTTGTTGTTTCAACAGTTGACAGGAGTGTTTCAAGCGAACATTCCGGATAAATTCAATCGGGGACAATCCTATGAGAGACTTGAATTTTCTGTATAAGGAAGCTTTAGACATATTCAGGTCTTCTGCAAATTTATTCAGGTTGTAGTCGTAATCGGAAAAATGATCTTCTATGCATTTCATTGCATTTTTCAGGAAGACTTCATCTAATGAAGGATAATCCATTCCGGATATATTCAACTCCATATTTGTCTTGAACTCGTTGTAACGTTGCTTCTTGTTTTTGACCAGACTGTTGATCTTAGCTTCCAGTATGCCGATTTCAAAAGGTTTGGAAATGTATCCGTCGGCGCCGGCGTTGTAGCAGGCGATGCGGTCGTCGATACTGTTTTTTGCTGTCAGTAACAATACCTCGATGTGACTGGTGGAAACGTCGTTTTTTATCTGCCTGCAGAGTTCCAATCCGTCAAGTACCGGCATCATTACATCGCTGACAACGATATCTACATCATTATTTTGTACGAAATCCAATCCTTCCTGTCCGTTTTCCGCCATGAAGACATTGTATCTGTTGGATAAAATATTATTTATCACTACTCTCAGGTCTTCATTGTCCTCAACGATCAGAAGGTTGATATCTTCTTTTATATATTCCGGGGATTGTTCTTTTTTCTGTTCTTCCGTATTTTCTCCTTCCGCATAAGCTTCATACTCTTCCATGAGAAGCGCCTCAGAGAAAGCTTTTTCTTCCATAGAATAAGCGTTTTCATGCTGGGGTATATTGAATAAAAAAGAAGTTCCGACATGCAAACTACTTTCAACCTTGATTGTTCCGTGATGTAATTCTATGAGTTCCTTGGTCAGAGAGAGGCCGATTCCATTGCTTTCTCCGAAGTCAGCCAATTTATTATGGAAAAAACGGTTGAATATTTCAGAAAGATCTTCCGGCGCGATTCCTCTTCCTGTATCGGAGACTTCTACCTGAACGAATTGGATCTGTTCCCTGGTGATGGTATTGACTGATACCTGAATTTCACCTCCGGCATCCGTATATTTGAAAGCATTGGACAGCAGGTTGAAAACGACTTTATCTATTTTATCTGCATCAAAATAGGAATAGATGGTGGGTTGATTGAAAGAAAATGCAAATTTGATTTGTTTATCACCAATCAGCGGAGTAAAATTCTGATAACAAATATCTCTGATGAAAGCGACGATATCTCCTTCGGAGACTTTCAGTTTCAGGTTTCCGCTTTCCACTTTTCTAAAATCCAATATTTGTTGCAGCAAGCGTTTGAGCCGGTTGATATTGGATTTCATGATGCTATATTCCCTGGAGGGAGCATTTCCATGTTTTCTCATTTCTTCAATCAGGCAGGAAATAATGGTCAAAGGAGTGAGCAATTCATGAGAAATATTGGTAAAATAGCGTAGCTTTGTCTGTGTCAATTCTTCGGATTTTTCTTTTTCTATCCTTGAAATATCCAGTTGATTCTTCATTTTCATCCGGTAAGCAAAGAACTTGTAGATGGCGATACAAGCTGCGGCAAACAGAATGAAGTATAATAAATAAGCCCACCGGGTTTCGTAAAAAGCGGGTTTTTTATAGACTTCCAACCAGGTATAAGATTCATTCCAAACACCATTTTCATCCGTACATTTTACTTTGAATTTGTAGTGTCCTTTTTCCAGGTTGTTATAGGTGGCGAACCGCCTGTTACTTCCGAAAATCCAGCTGTTGTCAACTCCTTCCATTTGATAGGCGTATTGAATTTTGGATGCGGAAATATAATCGAGGGAAGAAAAAATAATTTCTATATTTTTATCGGTAGGATTGATTGTTAATTTACTTTTATCAAATTGGCTGCGGCTACCGGTTTCGTATATGGAGCGGTTGTTTACCTTAATATCCGATATCAGGACTTTATTTAATGCATTTGAGGAAGTATTCTCTTTTTCAGGTAGAAAGGAGCAGAATCCTTTATTTCCTCCGAAAAACACTTCTCCTGAATGACTGGCAAAACAGGAACCGGGAAGAAATGTATTTACCAACAATGAATTATCCAATGTGGCAAAATAAGAAGAAACTTCTGTTGCTGTGTTGAATCTCGTTATCTTTTTGGGAGATGAAATCCAGATATTCTGCATGTCATCTTCCAGTATATTCAGGATAGACTCTCCTGTCATGGAACAGAGAGTCGTCTGGTCTTCGAATGATTTTGTATGAATATTGTATTTGATAATTCTTCCGTCTTTTGTACCTATCCAGATGTTACCACCCGGACGTCCGCACAAAGCAGAAATGTTATTTGTTTTTAAAACGAAATTTTCTTTCCCGTAATGAGCGATTTGTCTATACTTGTTATTATTATTTTTTGAAAATACAAAAATTCCGTTTTGTCCTGAAGCGATCCAGACTTCGTTGTTTTCAGAAAATACGATGTTTGAAACATAAAATATATCCGCAACTAAAGATGGTGTTTTTCCGCGTTCTTTCAACATGACCTGGTGATCGGAAACTATCCAGATATTACCTTCTTTGTCTTCTCGAATCAATTCCGTACCAAACTCACCCATTGCACTTAGAGACATATCGAATCTTTCTACCAGATTTATTTTTCCATTTATTTTTTTTATCCTGTCTATGGCGGAGTTATTATATCCGATCCAATATTCATCCAGACTTTCTATTCTTTGAATGCAGTTTATTTGGAGCTTATCCATCTCACTCAATGCGGGAATGTCGGAAAAAAGAGTGCTTTTGTTTGTCTTTCTGTCCATGAAACATCCGTTTTTCCGGTCTAATCCCAACCACATCAATCCGTCCTGGTCTTCAAGTATACAAACGACCCGGGGATAAGAGCCCAACTTCGTAATAATTGATTCCAGCGGATACGTTTTCACCGCCGGTTTATCCAGATTAATGAGGAAAGGCCCGTCTCCAAAGGCGCCGATCCAGAGGTGTCCGTTTTTGTCTTTGATGATTTCGCTGAAAGTGTTATTCGTATGCTTCACATATCCCGAAACATTGATTGAAACCGGATTTTCTTTCGATTTGATATCCAGCACATGAATTCCGGTTAGGGAAATCAGCCATAAATAACCATATTTGTCGTCCTGTACAATACTGAAGAAAGCATCCTGGGAAAAATTATTTCCGACCGGACGGGAAGTGTACATCTGATTTGATGCAAGTTCCGGATCGAAAGAAAATAAACCGTCATTCCATGTACACAGCCAATAATTGAGGTTCTTGTCCTGATACAGGCGGAAAGGATTATTATTTTTTCCAACAGGAGGAAAACGTTTGAAAGTATCTGTTTTACGGTCGTATAAGGAAAGTCCGTTTTTCCATGTCATGATCCAGATGTTTTTTTCGGCATCTTCATATACGGAATTGATATTTGTTCCGGAAACAGTTGTCAGATCATGCTCTTTATATGAGAAACTCCTCATATCAGAAGTTTTCGGATTGTACTTGTAAAGTCCGTTCTGACAGCCTATCCACATATTTCCGGAAGAATCACACAACAGTGCATTGACAGATGTGTGCCGGATAGCTTCATGAGGGAAAGGTTTAATTTTCATTGTTTTTCTGTCCAGGATATTAAGTCCCTCCCAGGTACCAATCCACAGTTTATTGTCGTGGTCCTCGGCAATGGACAGTATTTCGTTGTTCGTCAGAAGATCTGGATTGTTCAAATCGGAACGGAACATCTTCACGCCATAAGCATCGTATCTGCATAATCCGTCCAGGGTGCCGAACCAGATATATCCCTCCGAATCCTGAAAAACCCGGCGGATAGAATTGGACGGAAGTTGATCCAGGTAGGGAAAAGCGTCAAAAGAAAATTGCCGGTCATTCCCCATAATAAATCCGGGATATAGAATAAATGCTATAAAAACAGACAATAATTGATTTCTCATGGGATGATTTATACCTTACTTTAAAGTAAATGTATTACAAAGCTAATACCATTTGATGAAAATTTCAAGTATTCAGAAAAATAAATGTAAAAAATACAATAATTACGATACTCCGTTAAAAACGGTAAATAATGAATGGTAAATAACTCGTTCTCTTATTGTGATATTCGTCGGTTTTGGCTGAATTATTTGTTAACTGGTTTATTCATTGCATATCTGCATCTTATCATTTATATTCATCAACGAGTCAACTATTTTTTATAAGTTTGTAGCGAAATTACTAATACCATAAAAAACATGCGAATAAAATCTTGCCTGAAAAGAACACAACTACTCTGTATATTGTTGTTTCTAACCATTGGAGGCCATGCTCAAGAAAAAAATAAAGCGTTACTAAAAGGAGGATTGGCCATATCCGGGCTGTCCGACGTAAGCTACTCCAGCAAAACCGGCTATCATGCAGGTTTTTATCTTCATTTTAACCTTCCCGACAATTTCAGGATTGAAACAGGAACCTGCTTTACGACTATAGGGCTATCCCTAGCAGATGCTTTTGCTTTGCAAATTCCGGTATTACTTGAGTATCCGATCAGATTGGATAAGAATTTATCTGTAGTTCCTTCTGCCGGAGTTTACGGAGGTGCTATTTGGGGGGATATTGAAATCGGCTATGTCGGAGGTTCAGGCGTTTCTATGGTGCGGAAAGATAATAATCTGGATTATGGCTTCAGTTTGGGATTGGCATTTGAATTCAAAAGATTCGTTCTGGAATTCAGAGGTGATCTGGGAGAGAAGGAATTCTTTATTTACGAAAGTAATTTCCATGGCTTAAATGAAGAGAAAGGTAAAAACCGAACATTCAAATTATCTCTGGGTTATTTTTTGTGAAGCAATCGACAGTTGATAATATTTGTAGATATTCATCGATATTATTTGTATCCTGCACCTTGTCGATTAAAAACTAAGTTCTAAAAACTAAAAGTAAAGCGCTAAGAACTTGTCGACTGTTTGCATGTGAATCAAGATTACTATATAGTTAATGAATAAATGCCATTTATCCGTTGATCATGAAATAATATTCGACATAAAAGAGAGATAATTCAACCTTGAAATATGAATTTCCGTCTAAATTTGCGACGTTGGTAATTTGCTTCTTTGTAGGCTAAAAAACAAAAAACTAAGGATAAGAAGTGAACTGTTGTGGAAGTTTTATCAGAAATTCATAAATCGTGACTTCTTACATTTTTCTTATCCTGCTTCAAAATGTTTATACATATGAGAAATTTCTGTTTATTCATAAAAAAAACAGCTTTACTGTTTGCTCTTATCTTTGCAAATCATGTTTGTTTTTCTCAAGACAACATGCCAATCAAAAACTCAAGGGAAGAGGTCATCGCTGTTATAAAAAAGGTGAATGGATATTGGCAAAGTCAAAACCCGGAACATGGTCGCGCATTCTGGGACAATGCGGCCTATCACACAGGAAATATGTATGCATATCAGGTAACCGGAATCGAAGAATATAAGAAATATTCGGAAAATTGGGCGATCAGGAACCAATGGAAAGGTGCGACCTCTAACGATAAATCCAAGTGGAAATATGCATCTTACGGAGAGTCCCAGGAACATGTAATGTTTGGCGACTGGCAGATTTGTTTCCAAACTTATATTGATTTATACAATCTGGATGAAAACAAGGATGAGAGAAAAATTGCAAGAGCGATAGAGGTCATGGGATACCAGATGAGTACTCCCAATAATGATTATTGGTGGTGGGCTGACGGATTGTATATGGTGATGCCTGTCATGACAAAATTATACAAAGTAACAGGTAATCGTTTATATCTTGAGAAATTGTATGAATATTTCAGCTATGCAAACACCATCATGTACGACCATGAAGAAAATCTGTATTTCAGGGATGCCAAGTATGTATATCCGAAACATAAAACGATCAACCAAAAGAAAGATTTTTGGGCGCGGGGCGTGGGATGGACGTTTGCTGCGCTGTCAAAAGTATTGACAGATCTGCCGGAAAATGATCCTCACAGACAGGAATATATCGACAAATATAAGAAAATGGCCCAATCAATCGCGCAATGCCAACAGCCGGAAGGGTATTGGACCCGGAGTATGCTTGACTCGAAACATGCTCCCGGATATGAAACAAGTGGAACAGCATTCTTTACCTACGGATTTTTTTGGGGAATCAACAATGGTTATTTGGACGAATCCGAATATTTACCGGTGGCAGCCCAGGGATGGCGTTATCTATATACTATCGCTTTACAATCATCCGGACTGATCGGATATGTACAACCTATCGGAGAACGTGCGGATCAGCATAAAAATGTAGGACCTAATACGACTTCAAATTTTGGCGTAGGAGCTTTCCTTTTGGCGGCTTCGGAATTGGTGTGTTATATCGATAATCCGGCAAAACAAAACCTGGCGCAGTCATTTACGCCGGGAGAGATCTGGACAGACAATAACGGGGTTCATATCAATGCACATGGAGGCGGCATTATTTTTAACGAAGGTAAATACTATTGGTTCGGAGAACATCGCCCGGATCGCGGATTTACAACAAAAAAAGGGGTGACCTGCTATTCTTCAACCGACTTGTACAACTGGAAATTCGAATCGCTGGCTATGCCTGTGGAAAAAGATGAAAACAGCGATATTACGGAAGGATGTATCATCGAACGTCCCAAAGTCGTTTATAATAAAAAGACAAATAAATTTGTCATGTTCTTCCACTCGGAATTGAAAGGCCGCGGATACGATGCGGCTCGTGTGGGAATCGCTACTGCGGATAACATAACGGGGCCTTATCGGTTTGTGAAAACATATCGTCCGAATGAGGGAAGATGGCCGGTCGGAATGGACCCCCGACATAAGAAAAAAACACATGACATGAAGATGAAGTGGTGGACCCCCGAATGGACGACAGCCGTAAAAGAAGGAATGTTCACTCAACGTGATCTGAAAACCGGTCAAATGTCGAGAGACATGACTGTTTTTGTGGATGAAGACGGGAAGGCTTATCACATATATTCTTCGGAAGAAAATCTTACTTTGCAGATTGCTGAACTTTCCGATGATTATCTCTCTCATACCGGAAAATATACGAGGGTGGAACCTGCCGGACACAACGAAGCTCCTGCAATTTTTAAGAGAGACGGAAAATATTTTATGATTACTTCCGGATGTACAGGATGGAAACCCAATGCAGCCCGGCTCCTGGTGACGGATAACATCATGGGAACATGGAAATTATATCCTAATCCTTGTGTCGGCACAAATGCAGAGCTTACTTTCAATGCACAGGGAACATACATCCTGAAAGTGGAAGGGAAAGACGATGCATTCATTTTTATGGCCGACAGATGGAACCCTAAAAGTTTAAGTAAAAGTTCATATGTATGGCTGCCTATCCGGTTCAGGAACGGTCTCCCCGTTTTGAACTGGGAAAAAGAATGGGACTTGTCCGTGTTTGACCGGGCGGAAACCTTAACGTCTCAATGATTCCGAAGACAGATTACAAAATGATATTTAGAAATAGTAGCTCAGAAGATGAAGAAAATTCTTTTTTTATTTGCATTTGCAATATGCATGAATGTATCAGCCCAGCGAAATGATTGGGAAAATCCGGAAGTATTTCAAATCAACAGAGAAGCGCCGCGCGCTACATTTCTACCTTATGACAATGAGACTGCCGCTCTTGCCGACACGTACGAAGCCTCTCCTTTTTATTGTTCATTAGACGGAACATGGAAATTCAATTGGGTGATAAGGCCTGATGACCGTCCGGTGGACTTTTATAAAATCAATTACGATGTAAGCGGATGGAAAGACATTCAAGTCCCCGGAAACTGGGAAATGCAGGGATTTGGCACTCCGATTTATACCAATATTACTTATCCTCATCCCAAAAATCCTCCCTATATTGAACATAAAGACAATCCTGTCGGCAGTTACAAACGAGACTTTGAAGTTCCGGCATCCTGGAACGGACGTCGGATTTTTATACATTTCGGAGGAAGTACTTCTGCTATGTATGTCTGGATCAACGGACAAAAAGCAGGTTATGCGGAAAATGTAAAAAGTCCGGCAGAATTTGATATTACATCTTATGTAAAACCGGGGAAAAACGAACTGGCTGTTGAGGTATACCGCTGGAGCGATGGATCTTATCTCGAAGACCAGGATTTCTGGAGACTTTCCGGTTTGGAAAGGAGCGTTTATCTTTATACTACCTCACAGATTCGTATCCGGGACTTTTTCATAAAAACGGATCTGGATAAAAATTATAAACACAGCGACTTCAGCGTAGATATAGCGCTGAATAATTACAATGCTTCCGAAGAAAAATATACCGTGGAAACTGCATTGTTCGACAAGACAGGGAAACAGATTTTCCGCAAAGCGACTTCTTTGACTTTGCCTTCTTCCCAGGAAACGAAAGTATCTGTTTCGCAGAAAGTTTTGTCCCCTGCTTTGTGGAGTAATGAAACCCCGTATCTCTATAATTTCCTGTTGACTCTGAAAGACAGCAAAGGCAATCTGATAGAAACAACGTCCTGTAAAGTAGGCTTCCGTAAAGTGGAAATCAAAAATGCTCAGTTGATGGTAAACGGAAAACCATTGATGGTCAGAGGTGTAAATCTACATGAACACAGTCCTGTTACAGGCCATACCGTAGATGAGACCACCATGAGGAAAGACATTGAAGTCATGAAACAACACAACATCAATGCAGTGCGCCTGAGTCACTATCCGCAAAACACTTTGTGGTATAAGCTTTGCGATGAATACGGACTCTTCCTTTGTGATGAAGCGAATATTGAAACCCATGCGATGGGTGCGGAATTCCAAAGTTGGTTTGACAGAAGCAAACATCCGGCGACTTTACCGGAATGGGCGGACGCTCACCGGGACAGAATTATTTCGTTGATGGAACGGGACAAGAACCATCCGTCCGTGATCATCTGGAGCTTAGGAAATGAATGCGGCAACGGTCCCGTTTTCCACGAGATGTATAAATGGCTGAAAGAACATGACAATACCCGTCCGGTTCAATTTGAACAGGCCGGAGAAAATGAAAATACGGATATCGTTTGTCCGATGTATCCCGGAATGGAAAGCATGAAAAAATATGCTTCCAGAAAAGACGTTACCCGTCCTTATATCATGTGTGAATATGCACATGCAATGGGTAACAGTACAGGTAACTTTCAGGAATATTTTGATGTCATAGCAACCAGTCCCCATATGCAGGGAGGCTTTATCTGGGACTGGGTCGATCAGGGTATTTGTGCTAAAGATAACTCCGGACGTGAATATTGGGCGTATGGAGGAGATTTAGGCGGACATAAATATACCCATGATGAAAATGGTTGCGCCGATGGTGTAGTCACTCCCGATCGTAAACCACATCCGGGATTGATGGAAGTGAAAAAAGTATATCAGGATATCTTATTCAAAATCAAAGATCTGGAGAAAGGAATTATCTCCGTACAAAGTCGTTTTTTATATAACGATTTGAAAGATTATGCTTTTAGGTGGGAATTACTGAAAAACGGCAAAGTGGAATCACAGGGGAACCTGACCATTACTCAGGCTCCGGGCACAGTGAAAGATATTAAGATTCCTGTTCCGGTCATTCAACCTGCCGCCGGAACAGAATATTTCCTCAATATTTATGCATATACCAAAAATGAAACGGAAATGATACCGGCCAATCATGAGATCGCCCGCGAACAATTTGCTTACCCTGTGAATGATTATTTCGGAAAACAATTCCAACAGGGCGGAACAATCGAAGTGGACGACAGCAATCAGGAACGCCTGACTATCAAGGCAAATGACTGCAATATTGTAATTAATAAGAAAAATGGCCAACTGGAACGATATGGTAACGGCAGAAGAAGTTTGATTACCACGCCGCAACCTGATTTCTGGAGAGCTCCCACAGACAATGATTTCGGCAACAGGATGCCGGAAGAAATGGCCATCTGGCGCCTGGCCGGACGTCAGAAAACTTTAAAGAATCTGGACATACAAAAAGGGAATGATGAAGTGAAAATTGTTGCGGATTACTTCCTGGATTATGTTTCCAGCAACTACCGGATAACTTATACCGTGACGGGAGACGGTAGCGTGAAAGTAGAGGCCTTGTGGAAAGCCGGTTCTCAATATCTGCCTGAAATGCCTCGCTTCGGTGTGGTGATGCGTGTCAATGCCGAATATGAAAATCTTTCATACTACGGACGCGGTCCCTGGGAAAACTATTCAGACCGGAACACAGCCAGTTTCATAGGAGAATTCCAAAGTACGGTAACCGATCAGTACTTCGCTTACCTGCGTCCCCAAGCGAATGGCAATAAAACAGAGGTTCGTTGGCTGACGCTGACCAATGAAGAGGGTAAAGGATTCAAGATAACAGGAATACAACCACTTAACATGACGGCTCTTCATCATACGACAGAAGATTTAGACCCTTGTTTTACGAAAAAACAAAGGCACACCAACGATATTGTTCCGCGCAAAGAAATTTACCTGAATGTTGATTTGTCCCAACGTGGTTTGGGAGGCGATGACAGTTGGGGACGTAAGCCGCATACACCTTACCGTTTGACGGAAAAAACCTATCAATACGGATATATCATCAGTGCAATTAAATAAACAGGAGATGTATTTCCTGTATATCCCGTATGCTAATCTAACGTGAGTTCGATATAAA
>JAVBSK010000100.1:0-28531 GCA_031556755.1 Bacteroidales bacterium
TCTGTCTTTATTTCCGTTCTGATTCATATTCCAGATATACATTTTAGAAACGGGAAGTACTTTGCCAAGATCGATTAGTAACCAGGCATTCGCATTGTTTCCTCCGGAGGTGTGCCATAATTGCCACCAGTCTATTGAACGAAAAGTTGTATTCTCTAAATCCGTCGGAGGATTAGGTTCCAATCCGTCCATACTGATCAGGGGATTCGGAGTTATTCCGGAATAGGAATCTCCGGCGGTAATACTCTGTATCCGGATGACATCATCCATCGACATACTGTTTACAGACCAAACCAGAAGCATCAGTATCAATATGCTTTTAGTCTTTACTAATTTAATTGCTGTTTTCATGTTATTGTATTTGAGTTGATAATTCTGTCGGAAGACAAGGCAAAATTATTGCAATCAGCATTTCAAATAAATGGATTATACCGGAAATTTAATGGATTATTCTATTATGACGAAAATACTATTTACTTTTACACAAAAAATATCATGATAAACAGAAAACTTAAAATCAGGAATGGTTTTGATGGGGAAAAGTTAATCAGCATTCCTACTCAGGCATTACGGACAATCTCATCGCAACCTGTTTATATCAGTCATATCGGATATTATCCTAAATGTCGTTACCATTACAGGCGAAGGAGAACCGGATGTGAAGACAATATTTTATTCTATTGTCTTCAAGGGAAAGGATATTATGTATTGGATGGCGTTAAGTTTGTTCTAAAGGCGAATCAGTACATTATTATTCCGGCAACGACAAAACCAATATCCTACTGGGCAGACTTAGACGATCCCTGGAGTATTTATTGGGTACATTTTACCGGTAGCGGATTACAATCTCTTAATAATACATTACAAATAGGAATGGACAATTCTCCTGTAAATATTCCTTTCAACGGAGAAGGCATTCATATTTGGGAAAAAATGTACGACAGTCTGAGTCAAGGATACAATATACCTAATATGACTAATGCGAATCTCTGTTTATATCATTTTTTAGCTACATTCATTTATCCGCGGAAACATAATATAAAGGTAACTGAAAACAAAGAAAAGGATATTGTCGAAAAAACCATTGATTATATGAGCCGGGATTTGAAGCAGAAACTGACTGTAAAAGACATGGCTTCTTTAAATAACCTGTCGGAATCTCATTTCTCCAAATCTTTCCGCACATCAACCGGAATGGCTCCCATTGATTATTTCATTTACCTGAAAATGCAGAAAGCGTGCCAACTACTACACACTACCGACATGAGGATTCATGAAATCGCAACCATTCTCGGTTATGATGATCCCTATTACTTCTCCAGAATATTCAAAAAGACCATGAATTTTTCTCCTGAAGAATACAAAATATCAGTCAAGGAGATCATGGACTTGGAGTGAGTTGGCTTTTGAAAGATTTATTGATAGATTTTCTGAACTCTCCCCCTTCTTTCGAGGGAGAGAATTTTTATCTTTGAAAAATTATTCAACATAGCAGAAATCAAGAAATTAGCCCCAAAAGATATGGAAACTTACAAGAAAAGCATACTGGAATATGATGATGTTCGCGATGCGGTTAATTATGCGCGTGAAGAAGGAGAAGAATTCGGTTTGAAAAAAGGAGAAGAAATGAAAAGCATTGAAATCGCTAAAAACGCACTAAAAGAAGGTTTCTCCTCCGAGATAATATCAAAACTCACCGGACTGTCGATTGAGGAAATGGAAGTGTTAAAAAGTTAACGTATTTGTGGGCGACTCTGTGTGGGTCGCCCAATTTCTGTTGTTGTTACAGCATCAGATTACGCTGATTTCATAAGTTGATTTCAACGATACTATCTATTTCATCCATGGGGAAATTCAAGTCCAAACTGAATTGTTTTGTTTTTCTGTCCTGATTCCATTGTAATTTTTGATCCGTATTCAACAAGCGGACGGTTTTAATCTTTTGCGGAAAATCCAGTACCAATGTATCGCCTTCTTTCTTCAGGATATGAATATAGTATGTCTTTTCTTTTTGAGTAATGGCTCCCCAGGATTGAGGACGGATAAAACCGCCTCCGGTTTCATAAATAGTATATCCGAACCGATTCATCCATTCGCCCATCTGCGCCAGGCGCTCTACATGTTCCGGTTGAATTTTTCCGTTAGGCATCGGACCGACGTTTAACAACAGATTACCTCCGTAACCGGCAGCGCGTACCAGCAGATGAATCAGTTCTTTGGTCGATTGATAAGCATTGTCCTTGATGTTATATCCCCAGGAATATCCGATTGTCGCACATGTTTCCAATGGTAATTTGTCAGAAACGGCCTGTCCGCTGAATCCGGCCTGGTTTTCTCCCGGCAGGTCTTTTTCAAATATCTGGAAATCTTCCCCCGGGAAAGGCGGCAAGTGATGATTGTTTGCGACTAAACATGCCGGTTGTAAGCGGTGAATCAATCCGTAGATCTCATCATAATGCCAATCGACATCAGCTTGTGGATTCGTCCGGTTTTCATGGGAAGTCTGATCCCAGTGTCCGTCGAACCAAATGGCGGTAACAGGGCCGTAGTTAGTAAGTAATTCGGTCAATTGGGCTTTCATGAAACGGATATAAGAAGGCCAGTCGCTTTTCCCTGTACGTCCGGAGCTTTTTCCTGTTCTTCCGGTTTCCCACTGATAGTCGGAACGGTACCAGTCTACCAGGGAATAGTACAGGCAAAGTTTTATATCCTGTTTCTGACATTCATCGGACAACATTTTCAATACATCTTTACCATAACGGGTATTGGTAATTTTCCAATCCGACTGTTGGGTATCCCAGTTGCTGAAACTATCGTGGTGACGAGTAATAAAAGTGATATATTTCATCCCTGCTTGTTTGGCGATATTGACCCATTCGACCGGATTGTATTCCTCCGGATCGAAGAATCCGATCAGTTTTTTGTAATCACTTACCGGAATTTTCCGGCTGTCCATCACCCATTCTCCATCACAAAGCGAGGATGAAGCTCCCCAGTGGATAAACATTCCGAAGCGAGCTTTCTCAAATTCGGCGCGGGCTTTCAGATTTTCTTCCGAAGGTGTATAAACCTGTTGAGCAGATGCAATCAAACCGCATAGGGATAAAAAAATAGTAGCAATTGCTTTCATAGTATTTTGTATTAAAATTATTTGTTTACAAAGTAACAGTTTTTTGCCGGTTGTAGAAAATGAAAACTCTTCAAAAAATAAAAAAATGTATTATTGAACTGATTTCAACTTTTCTAAAGTGAAAAAAAGATTCTATTTTTGTTGCCGGAAAAATTTTTAATAGTATAAGAAACTGTTTAAGAATATGAAGACATTCATTTCAATCATCCTTTTGGGTTTATTCCTTTTACCTTCTTGCAATACAGGTAAAAACAGTCATCAGCAAACAAATAGTATTGAATCAGGAACCGTTTGGTTAGATACAGACGGGAACCGGATTAACGCACATGGCGGAGGTTTTTTGTTTCATCAGGGAACTTATTACTGGTATGGAGAACACAAAGGGGATTCTACGTACCGGAATCCCAATCCGAAAGTGGCAAATTGGGAATGTTACCGGACGGAAGCGGGAGGCGTATCCTGCTATTCTTCGAAAAATCTGCTTGACTGGAAATTCGAGGGAATCGTACTGAAACCCAATTCTACGGATCTAAACTCTGATCTGCACCCATCCATGGTATTGGAACGTCCGAAAGTAATTTATAATGAAAAAACAAGGAAATTTGTGATGTGGTTGCATGTCGATAGCGACGATTATGGAAAAGCAGCCGCCGGGGTCGCCATCAGCGATACTCCCAATGGAACTTTTAGTTATTTAGGGTCCATGCGACCAAACGGAGAAATGAGCCGCGACATGACCTTATACAAAGACCGGGACGGCCGCGCCTATCATATTTATTCCTCCGAACATAATGCTACGTTATATATCAGCCTTTTAACAGACGATTACCTGAAACCTTCCGGAGTATTTACACGGAATTTCATCGACCGGTCACGCGAAGCCCCTGCCGTATTCCATCGCAATAATAAATATTACCTCATCAGTTCAGGGTGTACGGGATGGGATCCGAATGTCGCTGAATACGCCGTAGCGGATTCTTTACTCGGCGCATGGAAAGTGATGGGAAATCCATGCAAAGGACCTCATGCCGAAAAGACATTCTTCAGCCAAAGCACCTTTGTACTGCCTGTCGAAGGACAACAGGAGAAATACATCGCCATGTTTGACAAGTGGAACAAAACCGACCTGATAGATTCCCGTTATGTTTGGTTGCCGGTCAGATTCCAATCCGATTCATTGGTGATCGATTGGCAAGACAAATGGCTCCCAGATTAGTTTAATATTAACTTCTGTCATCACAAAGATTATTCTTCTCCATGTAAACAATACCTCTATGGTAAAAAAGATAAGTTCGTAAGGAGAATCCCGGCCTGAAGCCGGGATGAGAGTTTTTGAGATAGCTCCTTACTTTTGAATTTCCCAGCTATCGCCCCGTTTCATTTGTCTGGATACCGGAGTGACACTTCCCGGTATTTTAACACGAAAAGTATTGTCCGCCGTCGCTCTGAGAGTGGCTTTCGTTATTGTTCCATTACTCCATTCAAGCTCTATTTCAGCTCCTCCGGGAACGCATAATCCTTTCAGAGAGCCGGTTTTCCATGCTTGGGGAAGTGTGGGTAAAAATTCAATATATCCTTCATGACTTTGCACCAACATCTCAGCAACAGCCACTGCACCAGCTTCATTCCCGTCAAAGATAAAAATATCCCAAGGAGCGCCGGCTATTCCCGAAGGTGACATTGTAAACAAATTTTCCCGGGTCAGATCTTTCAACAATGCATGGAAATTCTTGTAGGCATTTTCCGCATCTTTCAAACGGGTATAAAACAGTACCGTATTTGCCCGGCTGAATTCCACATCTTCCCAACCCGCAGCGTTCAGCTTATTTTCTACTGTTTTTCTTGCCGCCGCCGCCAATTCGGGAGTTTTTTCCAACGAGATCTGGCTATATGGATAAAGTCCTAACAAGTGTGTAGCGTGACGGTGATTGGGATGAGCATCTTCATAATCTTCAAACCACTCCTGAATTCCTCCGTTTTTACCGATTTTAATTGGTGGAAACTTACTCAAAGCCTGCTCCAATGAATCCCGGAATTCTGGATCCAGATCTAATATTTTTGAAGATTCTATACAATTACTGAATAATTCATATACTAACACCCTGTCGGCTGTCGTCATCATCGACATGGCCAATTCCCATCCGTTGAACTTAAACGTATTCTCCGGCGAATTACTGGGGCCTGTCATCAGGTAACCATTATTCGGATTTACCGCCATATAGTCCAGGAAAAATTCGGAGGCTTTTTTAAGGATCGGATAAGCTTCGTTTTTCAGGAAATCCTTGTCTTGCGTATAATGGTAATGTGTCCATAAATGTGTGGAAACCCAGGCGGTAGACGCAGAAAACATACTCCAGGCCATACCTTCTCCGATACCGGTATATCCCCAGGCGTTGGAAACGGTATGCACCACCCACCCCGGACTGTCATAGACTTCACGGGCTGTTTTCTCCCCGGAGACAGATAAATCCTGAATATATTTGAACCAAGGGATATTACATTCGTGCAAATTGGCTACGTTGGAAGCCCAGTAATTCTGTTGGGTATTGATATCCAAATGATAATCACAGGTCCATCCCATGTTGCAGGCGAGGTTATCGTTCCATACTCCCTGTAAATTGGCTGGTAAAGGAGAATTTTCCCTGGAAGAAGCGATCAACAGATAGCGTCCGTACTGGAAGAAAAGGGCATCCAATCCAGGATCGATATTTCCTTGTTTGATCCGGTTCCACCGGACATCCGTAGGTAAAACATCCGCTTCGGAAGTTCCCAGTGACAGGGCTACGCGTTTGAATAATTTTGAATGATCTTCCGTATGTGCAGTTTTCAGTTGTCCGAATGTTTTAGACATCGCTTCGGCAACGGAAGAAGAACAGATATTTTTGTAATCCGGACTGTGGTAATTTGTCCGGATATCGATGATGATGGTCGCTTCGTCTGCATTCCGGACGAGCAAAGTTTGTTTGTTATCACAACTGGTATCATTGGAGACGCTACCATTGGGGGTCAGTACCTGTATCTTCCCTATAAAATTAACACCTCCCGGCCCTAAATTAGGGAAAGAAACCACTCCTGAGAATTGTAATCCTTTATCAACCGGATTGACTTCGGCCTGGCGAAGAAGGTTTAAGGATAGATCGAAATTGATGGAAGAAGTATGATCCGCCGTCAGATGAATCACCATCACCTGATCGGGATTGGAGCAAATATATTCCCTGGAATAATTCACCTCTTTATATTTATAGGAGACAGTGGCCACTGCATTTTCCAGATCAAGAGTTCGTATGTAGTTCGTTATATTCCGTTCATAATGGTCAAACTCCAGATTCAAGTCGCCTACAGGAAGATGTGTGCCGAAAGAATGGGATTTCGATTTGAATCCGTCTGTCGCCGCACCGTTTCCCTCGATTGGTTTTCCTTCGAAAAATAATTTCCGGATTGCTGCCATCTTTGTTTTTCCGCATACGGTATTCTGGTTTTCATCATACTGTCCCGACCACATGGTAATTTCATTCAGGGCGATGATTTCCGTATTGGTTTTACCGTAAACCATCCCGCTCAATCGTCCGTTACCGATAGGTAAAGCTTTCATCCACTCGTTGGCGGGTTTTTGGTACCATAATTTTGATTCCTGAGATTGGACATTGAATGATATCAATAATAAAAATAATACATTGAAAACTATTCTTCTCTTCATAATACGATTTTACTTATAATTACTTGTTCATTTCTTTTGATTTTCACGATGTATACTCCAGGAGACAAGTTAACGATAGTCGCAGAATTCCGTTCTCCGGAGATTGTATTTATCCTCATACCCTGTATGTTGTAAATACTTATTTCATTCCATTCTTTGTTCGAAAATATCCGATAGGAGTTTCCATCTTTACGGATATGGACATCTGTCAATTCAGGGAGTTTTATGTCGGAGGCATTGATTGAAAAAGCAGCAGTTGTAAAACCGCTTGTCGATTTAGCATTATCGATCGCTTGTACGCCAAACGTATAACTTCCCTGTTCCAGAGCAAACATCCGGTAAGAATTGCTTGTGATAGGAGCCAACATTTCATTGACTTTCAGTGTTCCTGTCTGCAAATCGGCAGGCAACACAAACATGACCTGTTTGCTTCCTTCTTTTTTGACATATAAATTATATTTGATAGCCGATGACGGAGTTTGTTCATCGGTCGAAGAATCCCATGAAAAAACGACGCTTCCGTCTGTGCTGGCGTTTGCTTTCAGATTTTTAGGAGCTGTCGGGGGAGTATTAGAAACAATACCATTACCCAATTCATTTTTGAGTAAGCCCGGAAGATAATTTCCTCCGTATCCCATAGTGAAAACATCCAGATTATTATCCCTGTCGAAATCGACCAGGCAGGCCATTCCTCCGTTTTGATCGAAAGTGGCATTCGAATTATATTTCAGTTCTGACTTAATGAATGTTTTGTCTCCGAAATTATTCAGGAAAAGGGCGTTGGGATGGGAATAGGTGAAGAGAACGTCTTCAAATCCGTCGTTATTTACATCTCCCCAAGCCAGGGAACAGTCCTGTGTCTCTCTCAGTTTGGTTTTGGAAGGCAATAACCTTGTAAAGGTATTATCTCCCTTATTCTCAAATAAATCTGCTTGCCAGAAACCATTCGACAGAAAAGAATATCCTGTGATGATGAAATCCAGCAGTCCGTCGTTGTTAAAATCAGACCAGGCTACTTCTCCTTGTACGCCTCCTTCGAACAACACCGCTTCAGAAAAAGTTCCGTTACCATTGTTTTTGTAATACATACCGGTGTTGCTATGTCCCTGAATAGTAGAATATCCGGCGGCAAGTAAATCCAAAAATCCATCATTATTATAATCTCCGAATGCGGCTGTATTGGCATAAAGAAGGGAAAAAGAATGAGTTCCATTTACCGGACACGCTTTTGTAAAACCGAATCCGTTTTCGTTTTTATACAAGATAGCATGTACTCCGGACTCATTTTTTCCTTGTACATATAAATCTGTCCAGCCATCATTATTGTAATCGCCGGCGATAGCATACCGGTTCCCTTTATTTCCGCCTCCGTTATAAACCTGTTCGAATGAGCCTTCGAATACTTCTTCAAATGTATAATCTTTTTCAGCTCCGTTATTACGGAATAAACCTGTAAAAATACCAGAATCATCAATCCCAGAGAGGAACAGGTCTAGGTTGCCATCATTGTCATAATCCAGCCAAACAGCGCTGGCAGCTTGTAATTTAGGAAAAGAGTGGTTGATTTTTGTGAATGTGCCGTTTTTATTATTCCTGTATAATACAGTCGTTTTCACCCAGTTGTGTCCAGCTCCGGCTGTGATTAAATCCAGATAACCGTCATTGTTATAATCTCCCCAGGCTGCGGCGCATTCAAACGAAAAGACCATATCTTCTGCTTTTCCGTTTGCATCCACCGGTTTTAATACCTCGGTTAATTTCGGTGTTTTCACCGTTTGTGAAAAGACAGTCATACTTCCAGGCATGAGCATCAATGCAGGGAGTATCCATTGTAGAAAGTAATGTATTTTCATTGGTATTCGTTGAGATTTGAGTGTTGCAAAAGTATCCGATATTTATCCGAAAAAAGAGTATTATTGATGCAGAAAATAAAATTTTGGTAGGAGTTATGAAAGGTCAAGAAGGTTTTATTTGGAAAATCTACCAATGAGATATTTTTTAGGACATATCTGAATCTGATTATGATTATTTTTGTATCAAACTTATGTCTGCCATGAAGAGGCTATTATCAATATTTATATTTGCGGGTTTTTCTATTCTTCTTTTGGGGAACATCAAAAACGCAGGAGATTTCTTTTTTTCCGTTATTGACGGAGAATCCGGATTGTCTCAAAATAAAGTGAATGCAATTATCCAGGATTCCAATGGTTTTATATGGTTTGGCGCTTCAGATAAATTGAATCGCTATGATGGTGTTTCCGTTCAACCATTTGATTGTTTTGATCCGGTTACAAAAAAAAGAAGTAACGGAATCGCAGTATTGGCTGAAGATTCCTGCGGAAAGCTGTGGATAGGAACCGGTGTCGGCATATTTCTTTTTGATCCTATTACTGAAAAATTCAGTTATTTCAATAAGCAAACGGAGAAAGGAGTCGCCATTGAAGCTTGGATATCCGACATTCGCGCAGACAAAGATCATAATATGTGGATTGCTGCTCCCGGACAAGGACTTTTTCGTTTCGACACCCAAACCAATACGCTGCATCATTACACGTTGGTGGATGATTATTTCCAACACCGAGATTTTGCAATACAATGCATTTGTGTGGAAAAAAATGGAACTACATGGATAGGAACACGCCGCAAAGGTATTTTTTTATACAATAATATCACTGATTCATTCACTCATTATTCAGTAGAAACGAAAAAAGGAGCGACGGAAAACAATAGTATCTTCAGTATATGCGAATACGGAGAATTTCTGGTAATCGGATTTCATGAGGGAAGATTAGCGACATTTAACAAACACACTAAAGAATTAGAAGAAACTTATATATCTAACGGTAAATATGACGTTATCCGCGCTGTTCAATCTTTTGATAACAGACATTTATGGATAGGAACGCAATCCGGACTGTATGTCGTGAATGAATCGGAACGTTCGACCATTCATATCGAACAGGACATGATGAACCGGCAATCACTTTCCGATAATAAAATTAATTGTATTTATGGAGACAATGCAAATGGCATTTGGATTGGAACTTTTTTCGGAGGTGTGAATTATTTACCGGAAAGAAGTGTCAGTTTTGAGAAATACATTCCGCTGTCACATAAAAATTCGGTTAGCAGTAAACGTATCAAGGAATTAGGGGAGGATGAGAACGGAAATATCTGGATTGGGACGGAAGATGCCGGGTTAAATATTTTTCATCCCGGTACAAAAGATTTTAAGCAGGTCAATATCAATCTCAAGTCAAACATTACAGGGCTTTTCGTATCTAAAGAAGAAGCTTGGATAGGCAGTTTTTCTCCCGGACTCGACATCGTCCGGTTTCCCAAGTATCAATCACTTCATTATCCGGGAACACAAATTGGAACAAATGATGAAAGTATTTTTTCATTTTATGAGGATAGCAAAGGGAATATGTGGATTGGAACCTTGTGGAGTCTATATGTTTCTCCGAAAAATAAAATGAGTTTCCGGGAAATAGAAGCGCTGAGGGGCAATTTTATTTTTGACATACTGGAAGACAAGGAGGGTTTGCTCTGGATTGTTACCCTCGGGCAAGGTGTTTTCAAATATGATCCGCTTTCGGGAGATGTTGAACATTTTTTCAATAGAGAAGGAGATCAGTCTTCTCTGCCGTCTAATGCGGTCAGTAGCATTACGGAAGACAGCCGGGGCCGACTCTGGTTTGCTACCGATGGAGGAGGAATTTGTATGTATGATAAAACAGCCGGAAGGTTTATTTCTTATGGTATTGCAGACGGATTACCGGACAATACCGCTTATAAAATACTGGAAGATGCCAACCGCTGTCTTTGGTTTGGAACTACTAAAGGTTTGGTCAGGTTCGACCCGCAAACAAAAGAATCCCGTGTTTTTACAGTGAATGACGGGTTGCCGGGAAATCGGTTTAATTACAGATCTGCATTGAAAAGCCGTTCCGGAAAGTTGTATTTCGGAAGTCTGGAGGGGCTGATTGTCTTTGATCCTTGTTGTATTGAGAAAAATCAGTTTATTCCTCCTGTTTTTATAACGAAAATGACAGTCTCAAACCGGGAAATTACTCCTCATTCGGATCCTGATATGATCACTCAATCTATCTCTAATACACAGAAAATTGTACTGAAGCATAATCAGTCTACAATAGGTTTCGAATTTGCAGCGCTTGATTACACTGCTCCTCAGGCCAATAATTATGCTTATATGATGGAAAATGTGGACAAAACCTGGATCTATACGAATAACAATCACAGCGTTTCCTATGCTAAATTACCTCCGGGAAAATATATTTTCAGGGTGAAAGGGAGTAACAATGATGGAATCTGGAACGAAATGGGTACAAATATCAGAATTGAGATTTTACCTCCCTGGTGGCTTTCAACAGGAGCTTATTTTCTCTATTTCGTATTAATTATCGGATTGGGATATTATTGTATCCGGCATTATAAGCAAAAACAGGAAAAAAAAATCTATGAAAAACAACATTTATTTGAGACACAAAAAGAAAAAGAGTTATACCGCTCCAAAATTGATTTCTTTACCAATGTAGCTCACGAGATCAGAACTCCACTCACGCTGATTAACAGTCCGTTGGAGGATTTACTGGAAATGAATATCGAAAACGAAAGAATACGGAAAAACCTGACGATAATGGAACAAAATACCAGGTTATTGCTCAATCAAATCAATCAGTTGTTGGATTTCAGAAAAGTAGAAAGCGACACATTGCCGATGAACTTTACATATGAGAATATAAGTGATCTACTGAAAGAACTTATCGAAGGTTTTGAACCGTTTATCCAACGGGAAGAAAAGGTTCTCCGGATGCAATTTCCTGAACAAACCGTTTTGGGAATGACGGATAGGGATGCGTTGGTTAAGATATTGAACAACCTGCTTTCCAATGCTGTCAAGTATAGCGACCGGTGTATTGATGTTGAATTACGGATTTGTGACGGATACGTGGTTGTTGTCGTGAGAAATGATGGAGAACTGATTCCTGAGAATCAGAAAGAAAAAGTTTTTGAACCTTTTTTCCGAATGAAAAAAGATGTAGGTAAAACGCCTGGCTCAGGAATCGGCCTTGCTATCGCCCGTTCCTTTGCGGAACGTCATCGCGGTAGTTTGTCCTTAAAAATAGAGAATGACAATAATGTATTTATTTTGAAACTTCCACTTGACCAACCGGAAGCTTATCTGATCAATAACCGATACGAAACCTGTCCTAAAACAAGTTTGAATACCTCTGGCCTGAAAGATGAAAAACTTCATGTTCAAACCATTCTTTTTGTTGAAGACAATCCGGAAATGCGTTCATTTATCGCCGGAAAGTTGCAGGGAGATTTTGCAGTGAAAAAGGCGTCCGGCGCCTCCGAAGCCTTAGATATTCTGAAAAATACGAATATCGATTTAATTATTACGGATGTAATGATGAATGAAACCGACGGATTTGAATTGTGCCGGATAGTAAAAACCGATATAGAATTCAGTCATATCCCGGTTATCCTACTTACAGCCAGAACGGATCAGGCCAGTAAAATACAAGGTCTGGAAGCCGGAGCTGATGCTTATATGGAAAAACCTTTTTCATTCAATCACTTGATCGCTCAGATAAATACCTTATTTAATAATCGTCTGAGAGAACGTAAAGTATTTTTACAGAAACCGTTCCTTGCTATGCAACAACAAGGAATGAATAAAGCTGACGAAATATTCCTGCATAAAGTCGTCGAATCAATACATAAAAACATCACAGATTACAATTTCGGAGTAGAGAAATTGGCGGAAATGTACGCAATGAGTCGCTCCAGTCTTCACAGAAAAATCAAGGCGCTTACGGATTTATCTCCTACTGACTTTATCCGTTTGATTCGTTTGCAAAAAGCCGCCGAACTGATTCGTACGGGTGAGTATAGAATCGGCGATATTTACTTGTTGGTCGGATTTAACTCCTGGGGATATTTCAGTAAAATGTTCCAAAAACAATTCGGAATGTCTCCCAAAGAGTTTGAGAAGCAGCATTCAACTTCGTAAAAACTAAGAATTACAAGTTTTTAGTTTCTTAATTAATTCACTTCTTTTATCTCTTTAGAGATATCTTCTTTTATTTTTAGGTAACCATCTCTGACAAATGGAGATATGGATGGAATTATGCCTTCTACTCCGTAATAAAAGAGGGATTTTTCTTTTGTTTCTTTGGAAATAACCTTGGATTTATTATCTAAAAATGTAAGAATATTGAAGCAAAGACTCAATACGACGATGAACAGGATTATGCCGAAAAGCCCACCTAATATTTTATCAACAAAGATAATAGGAGTGAATTTAATAGCTTTTTCCACCATTTTCCCCAGTAATTTAAAGATCAGGAAAAGCACCAGAAACGTCAATACATAGCTTACAATATCCATCTCATAGACAGAGAGGGAATTCGCAAATAGATCAAAGTTTTCCAGGGAAAACCTAAAGACGCCAACCACGCCTCCGGAGAATAAAATCGCCAGAAGTAAAGCAATCAGTGAAATCGATTGCTTGATAATGCCGTTCCGGATTCCGTTCAATAATCCGAGAATTGCTACAATAACGATTACAAGATCTAACCAGTTCATGTTAATAGAGATTAAGAATTAATTAATAATTAAAAAGTGAAGAATCAACCTGAGATCAAGCTAACTCTTCACTTCTTAGATTTATATTTCAGAGTGTTTGTTTGACTTCTATTTCTTCGAATGATTCAATCATATCTCCGACTTTGATATCGTTGAAATTAGAAATATTTAATCCGCATTCATAGCCTGTAGCAACTTCTTTCACATCGTCTTTGAAACGTTTCAAAGAACCCAGTTCTCCTGTGAAGATTACGATACCATCACGGATCAGGCGTATTTTATTACCTCGTTTGATTTTGCCTTCCCTGACTAAACATCCTGCAACAGTTCCTACTTTTGTAATTTTGAATACTTCCCTGATTTCGACCGTAGCAGTGATTTCTTCCTTGATTTCAGGAGAAAGCATACCTTCCATTGCAGCTTTCACTTCTTCAATAGCGTCATATATCACAGAATAAAGCCGGATGTCAACCCCGTCTTTTTCGGCATTTCTGCGGGCCTGTACGGAAGGACGAACCTGGAACCCAATGATAATAGCTTCAGAAGCCGCAGATAAAGTGACATCTGATTCGGAGATCTGACCCACTCCTTTGTGAATCACGTTGACTTGAATTTGCTCGGTTGAGAGTCTGATCAGAGAGTCTGACAGTGCTTCCACGGATCCGTCCACGTCCCCTTTCACTATTACATTCAACTGTTGGAAGTTACCAATGGCGATGCGACGTCCGATATCATCCAAAGTCAACATTTTCTGGGTTCTCAAACCTTGTTCGCGTTGCAACTGTTCACGTTTGGTTGCGATCTCACGGGCTTCCTGCTCTGTTTCCAGTACATGGAATGTGTCTCCGGCCTGTGGAGCGCCGTTTAGTCCCAGAATCAGGACGGGTTCGGCAGGACCAGCTTCCGTAATACGCTGGTTACGTTCGTTGAACATTGCTTTGACACGTCCGTAATTGGTTCCGGCCAGGACAACATCTCCGACTTTCATTGTTCCGTTCTGAACAAGAGCGGTAACAACGTAGCCTCTACCTTTGTCCAGTGAAGATTCTATGACCGAACCTACAGCGCGTTTATTGGGATTGGCTTTCAGTTCCAGCATTTCTGCTTCCAGCAATATCTTTTCCAACAGTTCGGACATTCCTATTCCTTTTTTTGCGGAAATATCCTGTGACTGGTATTTACCTCCCCAATCCTCGACCAGATAGTTCATACCGGCCAGGGTCTCTTTTATTTTTTCCGGGTTAGCAGATGGTTTATCAATCTTATTAATGGCAAAAATCATAGGTACATTTGCAGCGGCGGCGTGATTGATTGCTTCCACTGTTTGGGGCATCACATTGTCGTCTGCTGCCACAATGATGATGGCGATATCGGTTACACTGGCTCCACGAGCGCGCATAGCTGTAAACGCTTCGTGTCCGGGAGTATCCAGGAATGTGATATGACGGCCATCCGGTAACTCTACGTTATATGCCCCGATATGTTGTGTGATTCCTCCTGCTTCTCCTGCGATTACATTGGCGCTACGGATATAGTCGAGAAGTGATGTTTTACCGTGGTCTACGTGTCCCATGACAGTAACAATAGGGGGACGAGGCACTAAATCTTCTTCTTTATCTTCTTCTTCCGAGATGGCTTCCACGACTTCGGCGCTGACATATTCTGTTTTGAATCCGAATTCTTCCGCTACGATATTAATTGTTTCCGCGTCTAGTCGTTGGTTGATAGAAACCATCATACCGATGCTCATACAAGTAGAAATGACCTGAACTACAGATACGTTCATCATGTTGGCCAGATCGTTTGCCGTAACGAATTCCGTAATTTTAATAACGTTGCTTTGCATTTGTTCCCTTTCGTCCTGCTCAGACAGGCGTAAGGAAACGGCATCGCGTTTTTCCCTGCGATACTTGGCGCCCTTCTTTTGCCCTTTATTGGTCAGACGGGCTAACGTTTCTTTGATTTGCTTTTGTACGTCTTCCTCATTAACCTCGGTTTTGCTGATTGGTTTCCTGAGTTTTAGCCTGGGATCTCCTTTGGGCGGTACTTGAGAAGCACCCTTTTCGATATCAACCCGTTCTTTTTTGATACGGTTTCTTTTTTTCTTTTTACCGTCATCCGTGTCCATATCCGCTTTTTTGATAAGCGTAGGCTTTTCTCTTTTTTCTTCTGGAGCAACAACTTTAGTTTCCGGTTCGCTGCTGGGTTGAGGCTTTGTTGGCGTCAACTTGGCGATACGTTCTTTTTTTCTTTCTTCTTTTGTTTTTTTCTTCGGACGGGTGGATTGATTGATTGAAGATAAATCAATCTTCCCGGTAACTTTGATAGAAGATTCCAGTACGGGTTTGTTCAGACGAAAAACATCATCTTCTTTTTCTTCTCCGCTTCCTTCATCAGCATCCGTATCTTCTTCGTCGGTATCAGCGTTCTCTTCGTCCGTTTCATCCTCGAACTCTTCTTCTTTGGTCATAACCTCCGGTAGAATAAATTCTTCCTCTTTATTTTCTTGTTGGGTTTCCAAAAGGATTTCTTCGGTTATTACCACTTCTTCCACTTCTACAAGCGGATCTTCTTCCGGTTTCTCTACGGGTTTAACCGGAACGGCTTCTTGTTGTATAACAACTTCAATTTCCTCCGTTTTCTTTTTCTTTCCGATGGAATCCAAGTCTATTTTCCCTTTTGTAACAAATTTTGGTTTGTACTCTTCGGGAATTTCAGTTTTGATTTCTTCGATTTTCTTCTCTTCCTTTTTCTCGTATCCTTCCACCGCTACGGTTTCTTTTTTCTTATCTTTGGAAAAAAGATCGTGGCTGATTTTCTCAGATTCAAGTTTCAGGTTCTTATCACTGCTAAATTCTTTGATGAGAAGCGCATACTCTTCATCACTGATTTTAGTGTTGGGATTTTCCTCTACGGAAAAACCTTTCTTGTGCAGGAATTCCACGATCGTGGACAAACCTACATTCAAATCTCTTGTTACTTTATTTAATCTTACGGACATATAAATTTTATGGGGTGAAAGGTTATTCTTCCTCAAATTCAGCTTTGAGGACATCCAGTACTTCATCCACCGTATCTTCTTCAAGATCGGCTTTTTCAATTAGTTCTTCCCGGCTCATATTCAATACATACTTAGCCGTGTAACATCCGATATTTTTCAGTGCGTCAATCACCCACATTTCGATTTCGTCGGAGAATTCATCCAGGTAAATGTCTTCATCGTCAATATCCACATCACGGAATACATCGATGGTGTATTCTGTCAACATGCTCGCCAGTTTGATATTCAGTCCGCCTTTCCCGATAGCCAATGAAACTTCTTCCGGACGCAAATATACCTCCGCTTTCCTTTCTTCCTCATTGATTTTAGTGGATGAAATTTTGGCGGGACTCAATGACCTTTGAATGAATAAGGCCGTATTGTTCGTATAATTGATAACATCAATATTTTCATTGCGTAATTCTCTTACTATTCCGTGGATACGGGATCCTTTCATTCCTACGCAGGCTCCAACCGGATCAATCCTGTCATCGTAGGATTCAACCGCCACCTTGGCTCTTTCCCCCGGAATCCGGGCGATTCGTTTGATAGTAATCAATCCATCGTGAATCTCCGGTACTTCTAACTCGAATAACCTTTGCATGAATAGGTTAGAAGTTCTGGATAAAATGATTTTCGGATTGTTGTTTTGATTATCCACTTTGACTACTACCGCTCTCAATGTTTCGTTTTTGCGGAAGAAGTCCCCAGGGATTTGTTCTGTCTTGGGTAAAATCAACTCATTTTCCTCGTCATCCAGCAGGAGAATCTCTTTTTTCCATATCTGATACACTTCTGCTGTAACTATTTGTCCGATTTTATCTTTGTACTTATTGTATAAACTGTCTTTTTGAAGTTCCAATATTTTAGATGCCAATGCCTGGCGAAGATTCAATACGGCTCTTCTTCCGAAATCAGCAAAATGTACCTCGTCGGTAACTTCCTCGCCTACTTCGTAATCTTCATCGATTTTCTTGGCATCGCTCAATGAAAGTTGCAGGTTCGTGTCTTCCACATCTCCATCTTCAACAACTTCTCTGTTTCTCCATATTTCAAAGTCTCCTTTGTCCGGATTGATAATGATGTTGTAGTTTTCGTCCGTACCGAACATTTTACTGATAACGCTACGGAAAGCCTCTTCAATAACGCTGATTAATGTAGTCCTATCGATATTTTTCAGTTCTTTGAATTCTGCAAATGTATCGATCATACTAATCGTTTCCTGTTTCTTCGCCATAAATTTTTACTTGAATCTGATTAAGTATTTTGTATATTTTATTTCGTCATAATTGAATATCAAATCCTCCTCGACGGTTATTTTGCGTTTGGAGCCTTCCGGTTTCTCTTGTTTTTCAATCGTCAGTGTAATATTCGTTTCATTAGCGTCTTTTAATATTCCCTGCCATTTTTTACCGGTCTTTGCGAGGACTTCGACTTCATTTCCTATGTTTTTTTTGTATTGCCTCAAAATTTTAAAAGGTTGGGATATTCCTGCGGAACCTACTTCAAGTTCATAATCTTCGATATCCCTGTTCAGGTTGGATTCAATGAATCTGTTCAAAGCGATACAATCATCAATACTTACGGCCTCTTCGCTATCAATCTCAACAACAATGATGTTGCCGGGTTTCACTTCAACACTGACAAGAAAAATATCTGTTCCTGCGGAAAAATCCCCGACTAACTGTTTAATGTGTTCTTTATCTATCATTTTTTATCCGAGAATGAGAGAGGGGGACTGCTAGTCCCCCTCCTCCCTGTTTACAGTTTCGGTTGCAAAAGTATGCTTTTTTCTTCTTATTACCAAATAATCAGAGAGTTTATTGATTATTTTTTGCAGCTTTCTTTTTTTTCGATTGTTGTTACAGTACTTATGATTATCAGCAAAGGCTTGATTTTCTTTCAAAACGTCGATAATCTTCATAATTTTTAGTCATCCCTATGTCCATTTTAAAAATTATCATGTACATTTGCACCGGAAATGCGAAAGTAGCTCAGTTGGTAGAGCACGACCTTCCCAAGGTCGGGGTCGCGGGTTCGAGCCCCGTTTTTCGCTCATCTGTTTTTTCGAGTCAAGTAAGATAAATTGTCCTGTGGTGTAACGGTAGCACATCGGATTCTGGTTCCGCTTGTCTGGGTTCGAATCCTAGCAGGACAACTCACAATAAACATAAACGCCTGATTTTCATTACTGAAAGTTGGGCGTTGTTGATTAACTATTCTTCATTGCAATGCTGAAACCCCTATCGGATTCCGGGATTTGTCCAACATTACTTTGTAGCCTCTTATCTTGTAAATTTTACTTTGAATCGGTTGTAGTTCCTTATTGGTTTGGTTTATTATTTCTTTTATTTACAGTTGGTTAAATCTCCTGAATTACAAATTTACTACTTATTTTGATGAAAGACTTATGCGAAGCTAACAAAATAAATAAATCTGAAAATCAATACTTTCAAACTTTTTTCCGATGTAAATGTTTACAATCTAACATCTTGATTCTCTCAATAACAGAGGGTTAATGTTGAAAATAAATATTATGTTAATTTTAAAAGTATTGTTATTATGAATCGTCGGAATTTTATTTACTATTCTTGCGCTTTGGGTGTAGCGTCAGTTTGGGGAAGTTTGCCCGGATGTTCGAAAGACGATGATCCGGATCCTTCGGAGGGAGGGAATAATAATCCCCGTTTGACAGCGGATCTGAACAGCGAATTAACTACGGTCGGAAGTTCCAAATCTCGCAATAATGTCATTGTTGTTCGTACGGCTGAAGGGAATCTGACCGGATCGTTTGTCGCATTGACCAGTATTTGTACGCATGAAGCTTGTACTGTCGCTTATCAACCTTCTCAAAACCGTTTTGTCTGCCCTTGTCATGGTAGTATCTACAACATCAACGGCAGTGTGATTCAGGGACCGGCTCCGGCTCCATTGAACAGGTATTCGGTGAGTATTGAAAACAATATACTTACTGTTGTATGAGCCTGTTGGATAACAAGAAAATCAGGGTGATACTATTTATTACCCTGATTGCGTTGATTTTTGCTGCTGGAGTTTTTTGCTATATCATGTATAGGCCGCACCGGGATGTTCAGCGTGAAACTCCGGTTGAAGTTACCGCTATCGGACTGGTGGATTTGTATCAGATAGATGAATCCTCAGCCAATCTACGGTTTCTGGATAAAGCCGTACAGGTAAAGGGTGTCGTCGCTGAAGTTGAGATCAATCAGGCCGGGCAGATCGTGCTTATACTGGCAGGAAGTGATCCGTTATCGGGTGTAAGATGCACACTCCGGGAAAATAAAAAAGTGCTCCCCGGCGCTCAGATAACCCTCAAAGGGAAGTGCAGCGGATATCTTTCCGATGTAATCCTAATTGATTGCGTAATAGTTGATTGAAAAAATCAGAGCAAATATCTATTTATGAAAAAAAGCACATTCCTATCCCTGGTGATCATTTCCGGAATGATTACAAGCATCCATGCACAGGATATTTATTATACGAAGAAAGGACAGGTTTCTTTCTTTTCCGAGGCACCCCTGGAAAATATAGTAGCCCATAACAATGAGGTCACCAGCTTTATTGATACAAAAAAAGCAGAAATTGTTTTTTCCGTATTAATTAAAAGTTTCCGGTTTGAAAAGGCATTGATGGAAGAGCACTTCAATACGTCTTACCTGGAATCGGATAAATATCCCAAGGCGACATTCAATGGAAAAGTGAAAAATCCGGAAGTAGTGAAACCGGAAGATGGCGCTTATCAGGTATCAGTAGAAGGCACATTGACCATTCATAATGTCTCGAATCCTTTGAAAACGACTGCTACAGTGATCATTAAAAACGGCCTCCTGTCGGGAATGGCTATGTTCAATATCAGGTTGACCGATTACCGGATAAAAATACCTTCGGTAGTTTCCGGAAATATTGCGGAAGTGGTGGAAGTGAGGGTGAATTGTGAATATACTCCCTACGATAGAAAATAAACGATTAAAGAATAAATAAATGAAAATCAGGATACTATGGACGGGATTATTTATCCTGCGGAGTTGTTTATTTACTGCCGCTTTTTCTCAGGAACAGATGTCGGTGGAACAACTTATGAAAGAACAAGAAGAACTCAATGAAGCTCAAAAGACAGAATATACGGTTGCAACATTCGAATCTACCCATCTGATAGCGGGACATTCTGTGGAAGCCACTAAAAAACGTAACCTGGATTTTCGGATTTCACATCGTTTCGCCCGCATGGATCAGGGTTTCTATGATCTTTTTGGACTTGATAATGCATCTATCCGGCTCGGACTTGATTACGGAATTAGTGATAAACTGACGGTAGGAATCGGACGAAGTTCCTGGGATAAAGAGTATGATATTCCGGTCACCTATAAGTTCCTCAATCAATCCACCGGTCTGTCGGATATGCCGCTCTCTCTGTCTGTGATGGGTGGATTGATGATCAAGACACTTAAAGATCCGACCGGAGAAACATCGTTTGACGAAAGATTGAGTACGGCCTTTCAGGTGTTGGTCGCCCGTAATTTTTCTAATCTTATTTCTGTTCAGATTATGCCGGTTTGGATTCACTATGTGCAAACACCTTTGCCAGGAGACCCCAACAATATTTTTTCTCCGGGCATAGGAGCCAGTATCCGGATTTCCAAACGGGTACGGTTCAACACCGAATATTATCCACTCTTCCCGGGGAACAAGTTGATCGGTACGACTGCCCCCTTGTCTTTCGGGTTCGACATCCAGACCGGTGGGCATGTATTTCAGTTGTTTATAAGTAATTCGATAGGAACCAACGAACGATTACTTGTCACCCAGACAACAGACCGTTGGGACAAAGGGCAATTGCACTTTGGATTTAATATTTTACGCGTGTTTTCGCTGAAATGAATTAGGAAATTCTCATATTTTTTTTCGTTCGTTGATGGATTGAAGTATCAAAGAACGAATTAAGACATCATACCAATAAAACTTCATGTCGATTTAAGAGTTTTCAGATTATATATCTCAGACATGGGTATGCTTACCATGCTTTTTCAGAACTCATATTTGGGAGGAGTCTAAAACTTTCTGTATTTCCTTCTCCTCAGTATATTCTTCGTCAGGAAGAAAATAACGAGTAGGATAGGAGGGAGGATTACATTAAACAGGATGATTGTATTCTGATTCTCAAAGAGTTTATTTTTGTCTAGCAATCTCAATTGTACATCTTTGGTTTTCAAGACGGAAATGTCCGGGTCATCTGTTAAATAACTGACTGCATTCAATATAAAGTCGGAATTGGCAAACTGTTTTCCGGAATATGTATCATCCCCGGAAGTCTGGGATTTAGCCGTTTTGTTATTCCCTATATCATCTTTGATGATATTCTCGGAAGCGATAACTATCATTTTATTGTTTGCAACCGAGTCTTTAAATACATGATTGAATATGCCTTCCGGAGCCGGCCTGTTCCTGAATCCTGACAGGAAGTTGCCTTCCAGTAAGGCCGCTACGGGCAGATTTTTCTGATTGAAATATTTTTTATCAGGTAGCCTGTTTATCTCGTCCAGGCTAATCATCCCGGGAACATCTACAGTCCTTGAATGATCGGAAGAAAATAGAAGAACCTGGCGTTTTCTGTCGGTAGAATTATGTCCTACAAACGAAATCGTACTGGCAAATTCGGTACTGACGAACGAAATACCTTTCGTAATCATCAAATCCGGAGTGACATTCAGTATCGGACTGAAATACCAGGGGGCGTATAAAACATCATCTCCCGCTTGCGTCGTACTGACTCGGATGGGTATATCGGAACATTGCAAATCTTTCAGAAAGACCGGATTAATCCGGATTCCATAGCCAAAAAGCAGATCGTTCAGGTTGACTTCATTGGGCATACTCGGGGATAATCCGGCCTCCCTGAAAATATCCATATCCAGTTTTGCGCCATTGATGATCCATAGTACTTTCCCTCCGTACATGATATATTGATCCAATAAATATTTTTCGTGTTCGGAATAAGGTTTTTGGGGACTTGCGATGACAATCAATTCGTAATCTTTCAATTGATCAATATTAGGCACTTCAGAAATGTCTCCCAAATCAATCTGGTAATTATAACTCAGAGCGTCGAAAAGATTTTCCATCCCGGATTCGTCAGGTTCATCGTGTCCCTGCAGAAAAACAATCTTCCTTATACGTTCGTTGGTGATGGTTTTCAATCCGACAGCCAGGTGATACTCCAGGGATTCAATGGACATGTTCAGGTTTTCTTCTCCCGAAACTCCCGGTTCGTTTACCAGCAAAGAAACAGGTAGTTCCTTCTCATTTGCCTGAAGCAAAATCCATGGAAAAATGACCTGTTGGATGATCTTGCCTTCCCTGTTTTTTTCGTTGACGGCAATCCCTTTTATTCCTTTCTCTTCCAATGATTCAAATCCTTGGTTATCATTTTTTTGATATGGGTTTATGATTTTGTATGAGAAATTTCCCGAAGACAATTTGACAAACTCATCGAGCATATCTGTGCAACTTTGCCGGAGACTGAAAAAACCGGCGTTCAAGTCCCCACTTAAATAAAGTTTCGCTTTAACCGGAGTTTTTAATTCTTTCAAGAAAGACTTGACTCCGTCGGAGATCGTATATCGTTTGTCTGCCGTTAAATCCCATTTGAATTGTAGATTTGAGGAAAGAATCAATAAGCAGATAAACAGGGAAAAGCTATATGAAATGCGCTTCAGGTTGGGGCGTAATACGCAAGAAGACAAGGATAAGAACAAGAGTGTGATCGCGATCAGGTAACCGGTATCGGACAGGCTGATTATTCCTTTTTGCAACGTTTGATAATGAGATAAAAACCCCATTTGTTTGATGTAGTATTGGGCCTTTCCTGAATCGGCAAACAGGGCGAGTAAGTCGAATCCGTAAAAAAAACAAGCGGAAATCAATAAACCTATGATGAAAGCCAATACCTGATTGGATGTCAGACAAGATGCAAAAACAGAGATAGATATCAGGCAGGATGCTAAGATGATCAATCCCAGGTAAGAACCCGCAATACCTCCCCAATCGATATTTCCTTCAGGAATAGCATAGATGGAAATGCTTAAGACGTAAAGAAGAGTAGGTAGTAATGCGACCAGAATGGCGACGAGGACAGCTATATATTTGGCGACGATGATTTGATGCAAAGCGATAGGACGGGTATACAGCAAAGACAAAGTTCCATGCTTTTTTTCTTCCGCGAAAGTTTGCATAGACAATGCCGGAATCAGGATAAGAAAAATAATGGACGTCAGAGAAAAAAAGGACGATAAACTGGCGTATCCGTTTTCCGGAATATTATAATTTCCCGGAATCAACCAAAGTAATGATCCACAGATCAACAGGAAGAATCCCGGGAAAATGATAATTGACAAGGAATGAAAAATACTGTGTATTTCCTTTTTCAGCAATGCATACATCAATGTACTAATTCAGCTTTTTCGTATAAACAACATCTGTACCTTCGATGCTGAGATATAGTTTTCCGTCTTTTTCCGAAATGATAGCGTTTTCTTTGAAATCAAAAGTCTGTCCGGAACCGATACTTTCTCCGTTAAGAATGAGTTTGTTTGCTTCACCTTGTAATTCCCAGGACTTATAAACCAAAGTAGCCATGTTGATCGATGAGGCTTCTCCTTTTACTTTGATATCGATACCCATGACGGCGGAATCCGGGAAATTGGGATCCGGCATCGTCCATTCACCGATAGCTTTGGAATAAGTCTCATCAGTTTTTACTTTTATCGCCTCTGCAGTTCCTTCAGGATTATTTTTGTAGTTCACGATGACGGGAGATCCGATCAACATTCCGTAAGCCTCCGATTTGTCCGCATCCATTGTAGAGAATGTAATCACCGAATCACTTACCAATGCTTTTACTGTAACAGTATTCATGGAAGCATCGCTGATAAAACCAATAAATTGTTTTGGTTCATCAGACTTTTTCTTCCCACAGGCACAAAATAAAAATAATGTGCACAAAATAAATAATAACTTTTTCATACTTGATTTAATTTAAAATGTTGAAGATTGAAAATTGAATATTTGTTGAAATTGACAGATATTCGTTATGAATTAATAATTGACACATTTCTAATCCGCAACATATCAACTTGTTAAATCTTTAACTATTGCGTTACCAGGCGAATAAAGGATAATCCTTCATCATCTGGTTTACTTTTTCCCTTACAGCCTTGATTTTAGTTTCATCATCGGCATTTACAAGTACAGTATCAATCATTTCCACGATTTCGCCCATCAATGATTCTTTTAATCCGCGGGTCGTGATGGCGGGAGTTCCGAAACGCAAGCCTGAAGTCAGGAACGGACTGCGGCTATCGAATGGAACCATATTTTTGTTGGTCGTAATATCGGCGGCAACCAATGCTTTTTCCGCTACTTTTCCGGACAAATCAGCAAATTTGGAGCGAAGGTCTATCAACATCAAGTGATTGTCTGTCCCTCCTGAAATGATTTTATATCCTTTGTCAATGAAGGCCTGAGCCATAGTGGCGGCATTTTTCTTTACCTGAGCCTGATATTCTTTGTATGAAGGCTCCAATCCTTCTCCGAAAGCGACAGCTTTGGCGGCAATCACATGTTCCAACGGGCCTCCTTGTACGCCGGGAAATACGGCGGAGTCCAGCAAAGAAGACATCATTCGTACTTCTCCTTTCGGAGTTGTTTTTCCCCAGGGATTTTCAAAATCCTGTCCGAGCATAATCACCCCGCCTCGTGGCCCGCGAAGGGTCTTGTGGGTAGTAGAAGTTACGATGTGGGCGTATTTAACGGGATTATTCAGTAAGCCTGCGGCGATAAGTCCTGCAGGATGAGCCATGTCCACCATGAAAATGGCGCCAATCTGATCCGCTACTTTCCGGATCCGAGCATAATCCCATTCACGGGAATAAGCGGAAGCTCCGGCAATGATCATCCGGGGTTTTTCCGTCAAAGCGACTCTTTCCAATTGTTCATAGTCAACACATCCTGTCTGTTCATCCACATTGTACTCCAACGCATGATAAAGCAAACCTGAGAAATTGACGGGAGAACCATGGGTCAGGTGTCCTCCGTGAGACAGATTCAATCCGAGAAACTTATCTCCAGGGTTCATACATGCCAGGAATACAGCCATATTGGCTTGCGCTCCCGAATGGGGTTGAACATTGGCCCAAGTCGCGCCGAACAATTCTTTCAGCCTGTCAATGGCGACTTGTTCACTCTGGTCAACTACTTCGCAACCTCCGTAATATCTTTTTCCGGGATAACCTTCTGCATATTTATTCGTCAGGCAAGAACCCATGGCTTGCATCACCTGTTCACTGACAAAGTTTTCGGAAGCGATCAATTCGATTCCTTTCAGTTGTCTTTCTTTCTCTCTTTCAATAATACCGAAGATTAAATCGTCTCGTTTCATATATAAATAATTTGTTGTTATACTGACTTATAGGCTGTCTTAATTACGAAAACCATTGCAAATTTACTGCATTATTTTTATTCTTTCGATAATTGAAAGAAAAAGTATTTACTTTTGCTTCAATTTTCATCCTATATTCTTTTTTACAATGGATTACTACGAAATAAAGTTCAATATTGTTCCGAACACGGAAACGAACAGAGATGTGCTGGCCGCCTTATTGGGAGAGATAGATTTCGAAAGTTTTACCGAATCGGTAACCGGAATCGATGCTTATATTCAGGAGAAACTATACGATCGGGAGAAACTGGATAACTGTATTGCTGATTTCCCTTTTCCGGATGCCGTTTTGAATTATGTTGTCGAATATGTGAAATCGAAGGATTGGAACGAAGAGTGGGAAAAAAACTTTTTTCAGCCGATTATTATTGAAAATGAATGTGTGATTCACAGTTCTTTCCATGAGAATATACCTCAACTTCCTTACGATATCATCATCGATCCCAAAATGGCTTTCGGGACAGGGCATCATGAGACCACGAGTCTGATGATTGCGTTCTTGTTGGAATCTGGCGTGGAAGATAAATCTTTCCTGGATATGGGTTGCGGAACAGCAGTACTTGCTATTTTGGCTAAGATGAAAGGTGCAGATCGTGTTGTAGCTATCGATATAGACGAATGGGCGTATGAAAATTCCAGGGAAAACATTCATCTCAATAGAGTTTCCGTAATTGATGTTCAATTGGGTGGCGCAGAATTACTGGGAAAGGAAAAATTTGATTTTATTTACGCCAATATCAACCGGAATATTCTGTTGAATGATATTCATACTTATGCATCCTGTATGAAAGACGGTTCCGAACTTTATATGAGCGGCTTTTATAAGGAAGATTTAAAGATGATTCAGGATGAATGTGACAAAAACAATCTCCGTTTCATTGATTTTAAAGAGAAAAATAATTGGGTTGCCGCCCGGTGGAAGAAATGAGAAAGCCTGCACCGTGTATCCTTCACCTTTTATTTAGTCGCTGTAATTATTTCCCTGTTCGGAAAGGCAATGCAGGTAAACCTTCCTGATTAAAAAAATTGGGCAAAGCGGTTTCATACCATGCAAAACGTACCTGTTGGGGAGATTGAATCTGTCCGGAAGATACTTCGATCCGGTTATTTTTAATTATGGCTTGCGCCGGAAAAAATTTTCCATCTTTCCCGGCGATTTCAAACCAGGTCAAGGAATCTCCTTTGCACATCAATCCGCCGCCTTTGTGATCGAAGTCCAACAGGATTTTATTTCCAGTTATCTTCATACTCTTGTATTTAGGACCGGAATATACAAGATTTTTTTGTCCGTATTCGAAAGCCAGTGGCCAAAGCGCCAGGCGACGTCCGATTTCCCATTTGTATGAAGGATGTATGTCGGATAGATGATCCACCAGATCGGTTACAACCACCATTCCCGAATGAGGGATGTTCATACAGCGGGTCTGGATTTCCCAGAACCAAGGCAACAATTCGGATGTATGCTTGATTTTGTCTTTCCGTTTTGAATAATAATACGGAGCAATCTGTACGTAATAAAAAGGCATCTGATCATTTTTCCATAATTTTCTCCAGGATTCCACCAATAACTTTTGTTTGTCATAATAGCGTGCATCTTCAAACATCGCATTGCTTTCTCCCTGATACCAGATGAATCCTTTCAGTGCAAACGGGACTAAAGCGCGAATCATTCCTTCGTAAAGTTCTCCGGCTACGGCATTTTCTATTTTTACCGTGTCGGATGTAGCTTCTGCGGCAAATAAAGGGGATGATTTGTAAGCCCAGGCCGGTGTCCAGGGCTCGATGCGGGTGCCTCCCCAGGAAGCTGCGATCAATCCAACGGGAACATTCAATTGTTGTTGTAATTCTTTTCCGAAATAATAAGCAGCGGCTGAAAAAGGAGCCAGCGACTCCGGATCACAAACTTGCCATCCGTTGGTTTGAATATCTTCTGTAATTCCTTTTTTGCGTTTTACCAGAAACAAACGAATCTTATTGTTTTCAGGCAGGGTCAGTTCCTGAACTGATAAATCCTCCCCTGTTCCCGGTTTCTTGTAATTGGAGCGAAGTTTCATTTCATACTCCATATTGGATTGTCCGGAAGCAAGCCAGACTTCTCCTACTACTACATTTTCCAGATCGATGGTGTTTTCTCCCTGGATAGAGATGGAAAATGCTTTGTAAGTCGCTTTTTCGGAAGGAAACGTCACTTTCCATCTGCCGGAATCATCGGCTGTAATACTTTTTGTTTTGCTTCTCAAAGTCACCTTAACCGGTTCTCCCGGATTTGCCTGTCCCCAGATAACAATTGGTTTTCCTTGCTGGATAACCATATTGGATCCAAATACATTAGGTAGTTTGATTTCCGCTTTCATATATAGAAACGGACAGAATACGAGCAGTAGTAAAATAATTTTCTTCATGATATTAAACGATGAATTACGAAACAACGTTTGGCGGCAGCCAATATCCAATGACAAATATCAATAAATATTAACCCGTTGGCGGAATTAAAAATGGATAAGAAAGTGTCATAAAAAGTTGTGCATAAGC